>CACZOW010000149.1 GCA_902782885.1 uncultured Ruminococcus sp.
CGGTCTGAAGGCGCCTGGAAATACGGTTACAACTTCCAGGAACAGTGGGACCGCGCGCTGGAAACGCTGCCGCCGTACGTATTCGTGACGGGCTGGAACGAGTGGATCGCCGGACGCTGGGGCGGCACGGAAGCGCGGCCGATGTCCTTCGTTGACTGTGCCGATCTGGAGTATTCCCGCGACGCGGAACCCATGCGCGGCGGATATTTTGACAACTATTACATGCAGCTGATCGCCAACGTGCGCCGGTACAAGGGCTGCGATGAAGTGCCCGTGCAGGAAGCGCTTTCCGCTGCGGACGGAACGCTTTCGATGCGCGACGTGGCGCAGTCCGGCACGCCGTATTTCAACTTCCCGAAGGGCTGCTACGTGCGCGATTTTGCCGGCTACAATACCCACTACCGGGATCATTCCGGCCGCAATGCCATTGCCTGCGCCCGCACCGCCCACGACGCGGACAATTTGTATTTCTACGCGCGCACTCTCGCGCCGCTGGAAAAATACGACTACGATTCGGCCTGGATGCAGCTGTATCTGAACGTGGAAAACCTCAGCCGCCACGAGTATTCCAAACGCTGGAAAGGCTACAATTACCTTGCCGGCGCGTACCAGTTCACGGACAGACGGACAACGCTGTCGCGCTGCATCGACGACTCGCGCACGCTGGAAGCGGATACGTTCCGCCCCTCGGCAGTGCTGGATTTCGAGTTCGCGGACAACGAGATCATGTACCGCATCCCGAAAGCCGCCGTCGGCCTCGGACCGGACGACCGCTTTGAGATCGGGTTCAAGTGGTTCGACAGCCGGGTGCGGCCGGGACGTATGGAGGATTTCTATACCTCCGGCGACGCGGCGCCGATCGGCAGGCTGAACTGGGTATTCAGAAATTGACCGGATAATAATACAGATCGGAAATCGGAAAAATGAGAGGCAACACTTTCAGATCGTATGTACTCATTGCCGCGGGGGTTATTCTGGCCGCCGTGTGCGCCATACTTGCGGGCTGCAATAAAAAGACGGATGGACCCGGACCGGTCGTCGTACCGACGCCGGAAGCGGGCATTTACGAGTATCAGGCGATCGATACGGCGCCGAAGACCGACTGGAGCGCCCGGTGGATCCGCGCCGAAGGCGACGCCAGTGCCGAAAATACCTGGACCATGTACCGGTACAGCTTCGAACTGGAAAGCGTGCCGGCGGAGGCAGTCGCGAATATCAGCGCGGACTCCCGGTACTGGCTGTACGTGAACGGCAGGCTCGCGGTATACGAAGGCGGCCTCAAGCGCGGTCCGGACGGGGAGAGCGGTTATTATGACAGCGTTGACATCGCGCCTTTCCTCAAGACCGGGAAGAACGTGATCGCCTGCGAAGTCTGGTACTGGGGCAAAAACAGCAGCTTTTCGTATATTGACAGCGGTTCCGCCGGGTTCCTGTTCGAAGCGGTCGCGGACGGCGTCAATATCTTTTCCGGCTCCGGCTGGAAGGCAGCGACAGATCCGGCGTATCAGAATGATACCGGGGACAAGCAGCCCAATTACCGCCTTCCCGAATTCAACATTATGTACGACGCACGGCTCGATCCGGGAGACTGGACCGCGCCGGATTTCGATGATTCCGGCTGGGCGGACGCGGCTGTTTCCGACGCGGGCGGCACGGGCGTGTGGGGCACGCTGTACCCGCGGCCGATACCGTTTGTGCGCGCCGGAGAATTGACCGATTATGAGAACAGCTCGGTGTTTGAAGGCAGGACTACCGGATCCACCGAATACATGACGCTGGACATCCCGTACAACGCCCAGTGCGTGCCTTATCTCTGCGTAGAGGCGCCCGCGGGCAAGACGATCGAGATCACCACCGAAAATACCCACCTGGGCTCGGTGATCACCCGCTACGTCACCAAAGAAGGGCGGCAGGAATTCGAATCCCGCGGCTGGTTCAACGGCGAACATATTACGTACCGGATCCCTGCGGGAATAAAAGTTATTTCACTGAAATACCGTGAAAGCGGCTACGATACGGCGTTTTCCGGCAGTTTCCGCAGCGGCGACGCGTTTTTTGACTCGCTGTGACAGAAGTCGCTGCGCACGCTGTACGTGACCATGCGGGACAACTTCATGGATTGCCCCGACCGCGAACGCGCGCAGTGGTGGGGCGACGTGACCAATGAGATGGCAATGACCATGTACGCCATGGACACGCGCTCTTATCTGCTGTACCAGAAAGGCGTGTTCAATATGCTGACCGCGGCGGAAGAAAACGGCGTGCTGAAGACCGTGGTGCCCGCGGGCGAAGGCGCGTATTTCGAATTGCCCATGCAGCAGCTGGCGGGGATATGCGGCTTCAAAACGTATTATATGTACACTGGGGACCGGGAGTTCGTTGACCGCGTGTACGAGGCGTCCCGCAAGTACCTGGAGCTGTGGTCGCTGGGGCCGAACGGCCTGGTCGTGCACCGCGGCGGGTCCTGGGACTGGATGGATTGGGGCGAACGCGCCGACGTGATCGGTATCGAAAATGCCTGGTATTACATGGCGCTGGATACGGTGCGGTATTTCGCGGAACTGCGCGGCGATGACGCGGCGGCCGCGGAACTCACGGAGCGGATGGAGACGATCTACGGCGCGTACCAGCTGCTGTGGTCAGACGGAAAAGGCTTCCTGGGTTCCGTGAAGCGGGCGGATGATCGGGCAAATGCGCTGGCGGTGCTGGCGGGTCTGGCGGACGTCAACAATCCGGAGCGCTTCGCGACGCTTAAAAAAGTGCTCACTGCCGTGCACAACTCCAGCCCGTACATGGAACGCTACGTGCTGGACGCGCTGTGTGAGATGGGATTGATGAAAGAAGCGCAGGCGCGCATCCGGCTGAGATATAAAGATATGGTGGCCGAGGACTACTCCACGCTTTGGGAGTTCTGGGACAAGAACGCGGGCACGCTCAACCACGCCTGGAGCGGCGGGCCGCTGCTCACCATGAGTCAATACATGGCCGGTGTAGCGCCGGTGGAGGCGGGCTACGGCGTTTTCGCGGTGAAACCTATGCTCGGCGAGTTAAAAGAGGCGGAATGTACCGTGCCCACCGTGCGCGGGGAGATAGTCGTAAAAGCGGACGCCCGTTCGGAGGGCAGATTTACGCTGGAGATCCAGGCACCGGCCGGTACCAAAGTGATCGCCGGACTGCCGCGGCTCTCTTCGCAGGATGAGATATATCTGGGCGATGCGCTGTTATTTGCCGGCGGACAGCCCGCGGCAGAATTGCCGCAGGGCGTAGAGTTCTACGGTTTTGAAGCGGAGCGCGTGTGCTTTGCGGTCGACGCGGAATGTCTGAATAATGCGGCATTTTCGGTAACAAAGGCGGCCGGAGCGGCGGAACGCGTCACTCTTACCGTGGCGAATTCCGAACGCGGGCACATCGCGGTCAACGGCTCCGAAGGCAGTTCCTTTACTTTCCTGCGGGGAGAGGAGATCACGCTGACCGCCGTACCCGATGCCGGCTGCGAGTTTGCGTGGTTCACCGGAAGCGCGTGGGGCAGAGAGGCGGAACTGAAATTGACCGCGGAGGGCGATATGACCGTCGGCGCGGAATTCAGTCCCGGGCGCTCTGTGTATTATAAATTGACGGTGTTCATGCCCGAAGACGCGGACCTGAAAGTCAGCGTAAACGGCGTGCCGGCGACGTTCCGCGGGGGGAAGGCGGAGATCGTTGCCCTCGAAGCTTCCGCACTGAAGCTGGAGACGGAGGACGGACTGCTGTACAAATTCCTGAACTACAGCGGCGACGCGGCGGGGGACGAACGCGTCCTCAACTTCACGCTTTCCGGCGATATGAGCCTGATGATAAGCACCAATAAGATATTCGGGGACGATCTGGCCGTAGGCGCCCGGGTCACCTGCAGCAGGACGCTGGAAGCCGCGCCGACCTGGAGCGCGGGCAACCTCACCGACGGCAAATTGACCACCGGCTTCACCACCGACGTGCTCAAAGCGGAGGGCGGGGTGCTGGCAAAACCGCTGGTGATCAATGTTGACCTCGGCCGCGTGGTGGAATTCTCCGCTGTCGCGCTGATGCCGCGCACGGACACGCTGAGCACGTCAGGCGGCACGCCCTGCTTCCCGATGGAGTTCAGCGTAAAAGTCAGCCGCGGCGGCTCGGAATATACGGACGCGGGCAATTTCGTACAGGACGGCGATCCGTGCGGTGTGCTGCAGGCCTATGACACCGGCACCGTGAAAGCGCGCTTCATCCGGATCGAAGTGTACCGGGTCAGCGAGTACGCGGCGGATGAACAGACCGAACTGCCGTACCGCGTGCAGTTGGGCGAGTTGATGGTAATGGACCGTAAATAAGATGATAGATAAATGATGCTTGTAAAGGAGAATTCGAAGATGAAAAAATTGTTCAAAATTGCGGCGGCATTGCTGTCCGTACTGATGCTGGCGGCGGCGCTGTCCGGCATCGCTGTGTTCGGTGAGGCGGCGGAGGAATATGAGGAAAAGAAAGAATCGTACACGTTTGACGGTGAGGAAGGCTCAAACCTTGAAGACACCGTCCTCGCGGATTCCTTCGTGATGGGCATCGTCAGAGCCGCGGGCGGCGATGCCATCGTCCGTGACGACGGTCAGGTGCTGATGCAGAGTTATGCGTCTTTTTATCTGGATCCGGATATGGCCTATGACTGCCTGAGCGGCGCGTATACTTTCTCGCTGGATTATCAGAATGCAGGCGATAACCCGGCGCTGAGCGGCATTTTCGTGCGCATGATCGACCCGGAGAGCTATGCCGTGACCAACCCGAAGAATGCCGGCGTGCAGCAGTCGTTCGGTCTGTATGAGTGGGACTGGTACAAGGAGAACAACGGTAAAGAGAAGGGTATTTCCAGCATCGGCGGCTCCGGCATCAGAGTGTATGTGAACGGCAAAAAGATCGGCGTGACCGTTAAGACCCGCGTGGAAGACGGACTGTACGTGTATTCGAACGGTGTGGAAATTGACGCTCCCGAAGGTTTCATCGCGGGCGGCATGAACAACTTCCGGTTCGTTGACGACGGCAAGTCCAAAGTGGAGATATATGTTGCCGGCAAACTGCTCAGCACGGTGGAATACGGCGGCGAGCCCGGCACCTGGCCGGACGGCGACGAGGGCGACAGCGAAGTTCTTTATTACAAACACGCGGACATCAAGGACGCTTCGGGCAATTCTCTGATGGTGCTGGAAAACGCCCGCATCAGCGCGCAGTACTCCATGGTAGGCGTGGGCAACCGCGGCGGTTCCTCCACTACTTTTGATAATCTTGAGCTTTCCTGGATGCAGAAGAAAAAAGCGGCCACTCCGGCACCCACCGAGGCTCCGGCGACCGAAAAGCCGGCAGAGACTCAGAAGGCAACACAGGCGCCCGCGGCGACCGAAAAACCGGTATTTACGCCTTCGACCGGCAATAAAGGGAACGGCGGCAATTACACCTGGGTTTTCATCGTATGCGGCGTTGTGGCCCTCGGCGCGGTGGCGGCAATAGTGATTTCTACCGTTAAGGGTAAAAAGAAATAGTATTTACAGCGGCGGCCTGCCGGGGGACGCGCGGGATTCAGGGCTCGTATGAACGCAAGTCTTCTTCGGTCTCGAACGATTCCGGGAGTTCCGGCTCCGGCTCCGCGTCCGCCGCGTCGCCTAATTCGGCGGAGGAAAGCTTTTTGTTGATCTTCCGCCCGCTTTTCTCAGCTTCGTCCAGCGCGCTCTCGGCTTCGCCCAGTTTCTTCCGGACCTTAGCCAGTTGAGTGGTGAATTTAGTATATTGATCCCGTACGGCAGCCAAAAGCTGCCGTATTTCTTCGGCTTTGCGATTGATCTCCACGGTGCGCATGCCCAGCGCCAGCGAATTCAGCAGCGCCGCGATGGTGGAAGGGCCGCACAGCAATACGCGATGATCGGAACGCACGCGGGCCACCAGCGCTTCGTCGGAGGCAACTTCGGCATACAGCCCCTCGGTAGCCAGATACAGCACCGCAAACGGCGCGGTATCAGGCTCGTGTATGTACTTTGTCACTTCTTTGGCTTCGGTCAATACACGCTGCTTCAGCTGCTTGCGCGCTTCCTGCATTGCCGCCGCGTCGCCCGACTCCGCGGCTTCGCACAGCCGCGCGTAATCTTCCAGGGGAAATTTGGAGTCAATGGGCAGATACATAGTGCTGTCCCTGCCGGCGCTCATACGCACCGCGAACTCCACGCGCTTCTGGGGAGATTCGGGATTGGTGGCGACGTTGACTTCGTACAGCGTGGGGACGATATCGTCCAGTATGTTTTTCAGCTGCGCCTCGCCCCAGGTGCCGCGCGCCTTGACGTTGGAGAGGATGCGGTTCAGGCCGCTGACGTTGTCCGTGACGCTTACGGAAAGTTCCTTCATCTCGCCCATGGAGCGGTACACATTTTCCAACTGCTCCGATACGGTGCGGAACGACGCGTCCAGGCGCGAAGTGAGTGTCTCGTTCAGTTTTTCATCCACGGTCTGCCGGATCTTGTCCAGTTCGGAACGCAGCAGTTCGGCGCTGCGCCGGCTCTCCGCATAGTTCTTTTCGGTGAGGTCCCGCAGTACCGCTGAGATCTCGCGCTGGGAGGACAATTGCGACTCCGCCGTGCTGTCCAGGCGTCCGAACAGGAGCGGCACGATCTCCGCGCGCCGTTTCGCGTCTTCTTCCTGTTTGCTGCGCAGGGAAGCGGACTTTGCCAGCACTAAAATGAGCGTGATAAGAGAGAGCAGCGCGGTCATCCCCGCAGCTGCGCACAGGATAATGATCAAAG
>CACZOW010000150.1 GCA_902782885.1 uncultured Ruminococcus sp.
CCAAATATAAACAAAAAACAGTCCAAGCAAGTATTTTTGTTTATTATTATGTGATTGCGAGCAGGTCAAGAGACTCGAGAAGGCGCCAGGACCTGAAAATGAGCGAGCGCGCCCTGTTACACTGCTGAAATAAATACGATTTCGGGAGTAGAGCCTACCACACCATCCGCGGCCGTGAGCTCGCCCGTTTTATAGTGGCATTTTCAAAAAAGTGGGACAAAAAATCGTGTTTGATAGATTATTGTCCCACTTGTGGTTCCATCTCCCGAGGCAGATCCGCCGGTTAAAGCGGAAAAATGGGACAAAAAAGATGAGTTCCGGCTTTCTTGTCCCACTCAAAAAATGATCTGATGGAGAATTACACCGTCAGAAGGCGCCAAAGTGGGACAAAAAATAACAGGAGCCCGGTTTTTGTCCCACTTTTCCCCAAAAAACCAATTTGATACGAGCGAGCGATGGGACAAAAAATAGCGAATGACATTTTTTTGTCCCATTTGACGCCGTCGTCGCACGCTCGGGGCGGTACGGCGGTACGACCGCACAATAGTATGGGTGAAAAGCGGGCGAACGAACGGCCGGACATGGGTAGTGTCGCGTTAAGTTAGGAAATCGAGCATTTGTCGAAAAATATAAAAATCGGCGCAAAAAGCGTTTGCATTCGGCGCTTTTTTATATTATAATAAAGGCAACACGGGGCGACAGAGCTGCGTTGACGCAGCCGGAAGCAGGAAAAAGGCCCTAAAAAAGCGAAAGGAAGTTTTCAAAATGGGAAAATTTGCCATCAAACCCACCACCAAGGGATTCAAATTCAACCTTAAAGCCAACAATGGCGAGATCATTGCCACCTCTCAGGTTTACGCGAGCCTTAAGACTTGCCAGGCCGGCTGCGATTCCGTAAAAAGAAACGCTGTCAAAGCTAACCTTGAAGATCAGACTGTTGCCGATTTCGCTGCTGCGAAGCATCCGAAATTCGAAGTTTATCTGGACAAAGCGGGCGAGTACCGTTTCCGCCTCAAAGCTACCAACGGCCAGAACATCTGCGCTTCCGAGGGCTACAAGTCCAGGACTTCCTGCCTGAACGGTATCGAGTCTATTAAGAGAAACGCTCCCGAGGCTGACATCATTGTCGAGAAAGCCGACTGATCGTCCTTAACGCATCACAAAGCAGGGGCCTGAAAAGCACCTCTTAAAGAAAAGAGCCCGGATCTGCCGCGTCAGGCGAATCCGGACTTTTTTTGATCCGCACCGCGTCAGGCGGATCCGGACTTTTTTTGATCCGCACCGCGGCCGGGGGAGCCTGCCTTTCGCGCCTTCAGCTCACGTCACGATGCTGCCGTACAGCACGAGATCATTGTAAACGTAATCGTCCAAGATTATCGTCATGGTCGTTCCGTCGATCTCAAAATCACACGCCCGTTGACCGGACAGATCCGCGGAAGCGTCCAGGCAGAATACCACGGCGACAACATTTTTTTCCTCCAGCCCGGGGTAAACCGCCAGCGTGATCTGCCATATTCCGTCGGGAGTCTGATCGGCATCCGGCCTGTATTCGGTAAAATCCGCGAGAATACTGAACATATTGGCGTCATGGTTCAGCTTTACCGTTTCGCCGGACTGCCTGAGCTTAAATATCAGACTGTACCGTTCGCCGTATTCATGGGGAGTTACTTCAAACTCATATGAAATGGACATGCCCTCTCCCGCATTGCCTATCCTGAAACTGCAGTTTTCGTAATCTTTCGTTGAAAGCATCAGCAGATCTCCGGACCCGGGGCTCAGATCCGGTCCGCCGTCGCGGAGATGCACGTGGAAGTACATTCGGGTATCCGGGGCGGATCTGACCGTAAACATCGCAATGCCTTCGGAATTGGTGTACGAATAACCCACATATTCGCGGTCAACGGAATAGAAACTGATCTTCACCGCTTTTCTGTCGAACAGTCCGTCAATGCCGTATCGTTTTATCCGCACATAGTACGTGATGTCGCCGGAATAAGGGCTGTAGGGCGGAGAGGGCAGACGGTCGGGAGTTTGTGTATTGTACACCAGATACTGCTTTCTGGCGAATGCGGCTTCGTTGGAAAGACCCTGCGGATCCGCTTCCGGGCGGTATTTCTCATCGAGTTCCAAGTCAGGCGTTATCAGAGGATCGCGGGTCTCGACATATATCATTTTGTAGTACAGAACCGAAGGGTCCGTATCCACGTATGCCTTCAGCGTGAACGAGCCCGGCTTCAGCCCTGTGACGGTACCGTTTTCCGGGTCGATCTCCCCGTATTCAATGCCGTCATATATCTCCCAAAGGACTGTACCCTCGGTGTGATCGGCAGGTGTCACGGTGCACATGAGCCTGACCGGCTCGCCGACAAACAGCACTTCCGGGGTGTCGATCTTTATACTTTCGATTCTTACCGGCTGCTCCGGGTATGGGGTGGGGGTCAACGCCGGTTCTTTAGCGTTGATCCGGAACGCGTACGTGCGGGTCTTTACCGCATCAGCGCCGGCTTCTTTGAAGGCAACGTTCACGGCCAGGATCACGCTGAAATTGTCGTCTAATGTCGGCAGATGATAAGATATCACGGCCGCGTCGTCACATAGCGGGACCATGTCCGCGGCAACCTTTCCGCCTGCGAGATGTATGTCCCGGATAAGGAATACGTAGTAATTGACGGGGGAGGTCCTCCACTCTACGGCGTAGGGCTTGTCGTTATATATGACCGGGATATCGCCGACCTCCGATTCCAGCGGCGGTTCGTCAGCGGCCCATATTGCCTCGTCGCCGTCGCGGACAAAGTTCAGATCCCGCGGTACGTATGTACGGCCGTTCTGGGTAATGACGAACGGCACGTTTCCGTAGTCGTTGCCCGCGTCCGGGGTTGCGGTGACGGCGGGAGCGGTTTCAGGGGCAGCGGTGACCGCCGGCGTATTGTCCGGCGTGCTTTCCGGCGTGCTTTCCGGCGTGCTTTCCGGCGTGCTGTCCGGCGTAGATGCAGCGGGTCCGGGATCGTCGGTGAGGGCGGGGGTCGACGCGGGCGCTGCTGTTTCCGTCTCCACTGAGATGAGTTCGGCATTCGGATCTTTACTGCTCCGATCCCGCATCACGCGGCTGACCGTAAACGCCGCGGCGACTCCGATCGCGAAAAAGAGTACGATGGCCGCCGCGCTGAGCAAAGCGTTCTTTCGTCTTGTTACTGCAACGCTTTTTTTCATGCCTGTGGCCGCGGACGGAGCGGCGCCGTCAACGCGAAGCATGCGCAGCGCCTCGGACCGTCCTTCCTGCTTCAGGTCTTCCGGCAGCAATAACAGCACGTCCGCCAGTTTATTTTCGTCAATATGCGCCTTTTTCATAGCTCCACGCCTTTCTTCCGCAGGTATTTTTCCAGCTCTTTGCGCGTGCGGTGAAGCATGCTGGTAACCGTTCCTTCCGGCAGTCCGGTGTCCTCGGCGATCTCCGCGATCCTCGCTCCGCGCAGGTACCGGGCAATAAATATCCGCCGCTTTTTCACGTCCGTATGCCTCAGAAAAGCGGCAACGGCGTCGACCGCCGTGTTGTCAACGTTCGCCGGGTCGCCGTGCGCTGCCGGTATTTCACGCAATTCGTCGATCGGCACAGTCCTGTCCGCGGGAATGCTTTTCTTTTTATTGTCGCTTCTCAGCCGGTCGAGTGCGGTGTTCCGTACGATCGCCGCCAGATATGCCGGAAGTTTTTCCGGGCAGGCTGGGGGAATGCTGTTCCAGACTTTGAGGTAAGCGTCGTTAACGCACTCCTCGGCGTCCGCCTCGCTTTTCAGCACAGATGTGGCAACGGAGCGGCAATACCTCCCGTACTTCTCGTGAAGCTGCCGTACCGCGTTTTCATCCCGTCTGTCAAACAAAAGTATCAGTTCTTTATCGCTCAGCATGCCGCCGGCCTTCCGTTTTCAAACGTTCCCGGAGCTCCCTTCCGCGGGGCTCCAACCATATAGACGTAAAATATACAGAAAGTACTGCACCGTTGTCAATTTATTTTCACCAGGAAAATAAGGGCCAGGAAAATAAGCCGACATTTACTATAGCACTCCACTCGA
>CACZOW010000151.1 GCA_902782885.1 uncultured Ruminococcus sp.
ATGCCGGATATTGCCGCCAGCCGGCCCACCGCCTTCGGCGCCAGTTTGTCCGGGAATGTATGTACATGGAAATCTATGATCATTGCCTGCTGCCTTTCTGCTCCCGTCAGGGGCGTGCCGGAACGGTCCCGCTCACCCCGTTTTTTGAACACGGGTCTGTCCCCGTGTTCAAATAATACCACTTTGGGCGGGGGAAGGCAAACGGCGGATTGACAATTCTCCCTCGCTTGGGTTACAATATTGACGCTGAAAGAGCCGATGATCCGCGAAAGGAGATTGTCATAAAAATGAAAAGAATGTTAGTGCTGGTATTGGCGGCGGTGCTGCTGCTCACGGCGGCGTGGGGATGCAAAATTGTCAAGCCTGATGAAGGCGGCGACCAGAAACCCGCTGATGAGATCAAGAAATATGAGGGGCCGTATTCGGACGTTGACGGCGCGTATTTTGCCATCGACGATCTGGGCAGGATGGCCGCTACCGACGCGGACGCACCCGCGCCCAAAGACCGCAAAGTCGGTATTTTCTATTTCCTGTGGCAGGGTCAGCACGGTACCTCCGGACCGCACGATAACTACAAGATCGTGCTGGAGCATCCGGAAGCTATCGAATCGGAGTCCAAGTGGATCAAAGCGGGCGGCGGTTCCGTCGGCGCGCACCACTTCTGGGGCGAGCCCATGTTCGGGTATTATACCTCCAACGACACCTGGGTAATGCGGAAGCATTGCCAGATGCTCACCGACGCGGGCGTCGACTTCCTGGTATTCGATACCACCAACGCGGTTGACTACGCCGCGCAGACCAAGAAGCTGATCGAAGTCTGGTATGAGTATCTTGAGAAGGGGTACGACGTGCCCAAACTCTCTTTCTACACCAACTCTTCTTCCGGCTCCACGATCAATACGATCTACAAAAATATCTACAGCAATAAAAAGCTGCACGAAAAGTTCCCGAGACTGGATGAACTGTTCTACATCTGGGACGGCAAGCCCATGATCATCGGCGACCCCGACGACAAGGCGCTTTCCAAAGAGTGCAAAGAGTATTTCCGCATCAAACACACGGTGTGGCCCAACGACAAGCGCTTTGACGACGGTTTTCCCTGGATGGAATTTGACCGCAACATGACCGACGCCGCGGTGTACGGTCTCGACGGACGCAAGGAAGTCGTAAACGTTTCCATCGCGCAGCACGACCACACCTGCCTGATGTCCGCCACCGCCTGGTACGGCAAGAACGACCGCACCCGCAGCTGGCACGACGGCGCAAATGACAAATCCGAGAACGCGGTACTGTACGGGTACAACTTCGCGGAGCAGTGGGAATGGGCGCTTTCCGTTGACCCCGAAATGATCTTCGTCACCGGCTGGAACGAGTGGGTGGCGCAGCGCCAGTCGCCGTCCAAAGCCTACCCGATCCAGTTCGTTGACTGCTGCGATCCCAATACCAGCCGCGACGCCGAGCCCATGGCCGGACTGTTCGGGGACAACTACTACATGCAGCTCGTCCACTACATCCGCCTGTACAAGGGCATCCAGCCGCGCGTCAACGTGGGCGAAAACGTGACCATCGATATCGACGGCAGCTTCGATCAGTGGAACAACGCCGCGGTCACCGCGAAATACACCGACTACTCCGGCGACACCGTGAACCGCAAGGCCGCGGGCTTCGGAAAACTTAAGTATATTGACGAGACCGGCCGCAACGACTTCGTCGCCTTCAAGACGGCGCGCGACGCGGACAATATTTACTTCTACGCCGAGACCGCCGCGGATATCACCCCGGCCACCGACGACAACTGGATGACGCTGTTCATCTCCTCCGGCGCGGCGGACAACGCCGTCTGGGCGCAGCTCTTCGACTACGCCGTGAACCTGGAGAAACCGAACGGAAACGAAGCCGTGCTTTCCAAGTACAACGCCGACGGCACCTGGTCCAAAGCCGGCACCGCCAAAATGAAGGTGGAAGGCAACAAACTCATGCTCTCCGTTTCCCGCGAACTGCTGGGGATCAGCGGTGAAAACACCGTGCTGGATCTCAAGTTCAAGTGGGCGGACAACTACCAGTACAGCGAAGACGGTAAACTGGACGTCTTCTCCTTCTACAAGAACGGCGACGCCGCGCCTATAGGCCGCATGGCGTATCTGTACTCCGAGAAGATCTACGAGGCGCAGAAGACCGCCGAGGAGGAGCCCAGCGCGGAGCAAAATGCCGCAGAGTAAGAGTAATGCACATTTTTCTGATCAGACACGGTGAGTCGCTCACCAACGTGGGGGAGAATTATGAGAAGCGTATGCCGGATCATATTGTCCCCCTTACTGATAACGGCGTCAGACAGGCGCGCAGGGCGGGAGAATGGCTGGCGGAGTATTGCCGCCGG
>CACZOW010000152.1 GCA_902782885.1 uncultured Ruminococcus sp.
ATCAGCAGCACGTGCAGTCCGGGTCTCCGGAGCTTTTTCGGCTTCTCCTCTTCCAGTTCGGGCAGCTTGTGCACCGTGACCACGGTCTTCCGCCGGCGCACGTCGGAAGGATCGTCCGCGGAAGGGCCTCCCCCGCCGTTCGGGCTGCCGCGCCGTCCGGTCCAGCCGGACGTGGTGATCTTAACACCGCTGCCGTCTCCGGTCTCTTCGCCGTCAATGAAAATACTGCGCGGGCGCACCATCAGATCTTCCGCCGCCGGTTCCCCGCGCCGGTATACGCTTTCGATGCCGTCGTCAAACGTTTCCAGCGACTTGCGGAGGCGCGCCCCCGCCACTTCCGCGGAATTCACGGACAATTCCTCGTCCACCAGCCGGTCGTATATCCGCATGGCGCGGCTGCGCTCCGCGGGCGATTTTACCGAGTTGAAGATGCGCATGGCGCCGGTGCGGTCGCCGGTATAAAACGTGCAGATGCCGTACAGGATCACGGCATAGTTGAACTCGGGGCACAGCGCCGCGGCCTTTCTCAGGTCGCTGCGCGCCTCGGCAACGCTGCCGCCGGCGATCTCCCGCAGGGCGGAATTGTACATACTGCATGCCGCGCGCATGGCCTCGGTCACGTTGTTGTCATCCGCCATCAGTTTGGAGATGTCCACCGGTTTAAATTTTGCGGCTTCTTCCTTCAGCGTTGCCATTACTTCTTATTTACTGCCTCTTTCTTTCCCTTTACCCTTTGCCATTTGCCCTTTGCAATTTGCCATTAATCGTCTATCCCGCAGCAATCTTTGTACTTCTTGCCGCTGCCGCACGGACAGGGATCGTTGCGCCCCACTTTGGCGGTCTTGCGGACAAACGTCACCGGCTTGCCCGGATTCGCCGGCGCGCCCGCGCCGTCGCCCGCACGTCCGGATTCGGCGTTTCTGGCGGCGGCAATATGCTTCGCCGCTCTGGCCCGCTCCGCTTCTCCCTCGAAGCCCGCGCGCCCCGGTCCCGCCACGCTCTTGCGCTCCAGCCGCGTATTCTGTCTGAGCTGCAGGCTGAACATGCGCCGCACCGCCTCGTCCTGGATCGTCTTGTTCATATCCTCGAACATCTGGAACGCCTGGAACTTATACTCCACGATGGGATCCTTCTGGCCGTACGCCATGAGGCCCACGCCGTATTTCATCTGATCGATCGCGTCGATGTGCGTCATCCAGTTTTCGTCAACGCTCCTGAGCAGTATCACGCGTTCCGCTTCGCGCATCAGCTCGGGTCCCAGCTCCGTCTCTTTGGCGTCGTAGCGCACAAGGGCGTCGTCGGTCAATTCCCCGATCATCGCGTCGGGCTTGATATGTTTGCTGGCGGAGCGGTATTTATCCACGATCTGCGGGTTGACGATGCCCACCAGGTCCGCCTCCACCGAATCCAGATTCCAGAATTCGGGCTCCACGTCCTTGTTGCAGTACAGTTCAACCGTGTCGCGGATGCGATTCTTTATCATGCCGTGGAAGCTTTCCTTCAGGTTCTCGCCGTTGAGCACCCGGCGGCGTTCCGCGTAAATGATCTCGCGCTGCTGATTCATCACGTCGTCGTACTGCAGCACGTTCTTGCGGGCGTCGAAGTTGCGGCCTTCCACGCGTTTCTGCGCGCTTTCTATTGCGTTGGAAAGGATCTTATGCTCTATGGCGTAATCCTCTCCCATGCCGAGAGCGTCCACCATATTCATCATGCGTTCCGAGCCGAACAGCCGCATCAGATCGTCTTCAAGGGAAATATAGAACCGCGACATGCCCGGGTCGCCCTGCCGGCCGGAGCGGCCGCGCAGCTGGTTGTCGATACGCCGGGATTCGTGGCGCTCGGTGCCCATTATGAACAGGCCGCCGGCGGCAATTACCTTCTCCCGGTCCGCTTTGGTGTCAACGTCGTGCTCCGCCACCAGCTCGCGGTAATGCGCCCGGAGCTTCAGCACGTTCTCGTCCGAGGTGTCCGCGTAGCTGTCCGCCGCGGCGATCTGCTCCTCGGTGTAGCCTTCGCGGCGCAGGTCCTGTTTGGCCATGTATTCGCTGTTGCCGCCCAGCACGATATCGGTACCGCGGCCTGCCATGTTGGTGGCGATGGTCACCGTGCCGTACTTGCCCGCCTGCGCGATGATCTCCGCCTCGCGCTCGTGATTCTTCGCGTTCAGCACATTGTGCCGGATGCCGCTGCGTCCCAGCATTTTGCTTAAGTATTCGGATTTTTCGATGGACACCGTACCGATCAGGATAGGCTGCCCTTTTTCGTGCACTTCCTGCACGTCCCGCAGCAGCGCTTTATATTTCGCCTGCACGGTCTTGTACACGCTGTCCGGATAGTCGATGCGGATCACCGGTTTGTTGGTGGGGATAACGATAACGTCCAGCGAATAAATGTCGTTGAACTCCGCTTCCTCCGTCTGCGCGGTACCGGTCATGCCGGACAGTTTATGATACATGCGGAAATAGTTCTGGAACGTGATCGTGGCCTGCGTCATGCTCTCTTTCTGGATCTTGACGTGTTCTTTGGCCTCGATCGCCTGGTGCAGTCCTTCGTTGTACCGGCGGCCGAACATCAGGCGGCCGGTGAATTCGTCGACGATAATGATCTGGTCGTCTTTCACCACGTAGTCAATATCCCGCTTCATCACGCCGTACGCCTTGAGCGCCTGGTTGATGTGGTGGGAGATCTCGGCGTTTTCCGGATCGGACAGGTTGTTCAGGTTGAAGTATTTCTCCGCTTTCTTTACTCCCGCGGTGGTGAGCGTGGCGGTGCGCGCCTTCTCGTCAACGATGTAGTCCTCGGTGACGTCCTCCATCAGGTCCTTGCTGTCTGTCTCCTTTATAACGAGCGCCCGCAATCCGGACACGAAGCCGTCGGCGCGTTCGTACAGTTCGCTGGATTTGTTGCCCGCGCCCGAAATGATCAGCGGCGTGCGCGCCTCGTCGATCAGGATGCTGTCCACCTCGTCCACGATGGCGAAATTCAGCTCACGCTGCACCAGCTGCTGCTTGTAGATCACCATGTTGTCCCGGAGGTAATCGAAACCCAGTTCGTTGTTGGTGGCGTACGTGATGTCGCAGTTGTACGCCGCGCGGCGCTCGTCGGGCGTGAGGTCGTGCACGATGCAGCCGACAGTGAGTCCGAGGAACGTGTATATCTTGCCCATCCATTCGCTGTCGCGCTTGGCCAGGTAGTCGTTGACCGTGACCAGATGCACGCCGTTTCCGGTGAGGGCGTTCAGGTACGCGGGCAACGTAGATACCAGCGTTTTGCCTTCGCCCGTTTTCATCTCGGCGATGCGCCCCTGATGGAGGACAATGCCGCCGATCAGCTGCACGTCGTAATGCCGCTGCCCCAGCACGCGCTTCGCGGCTTCCCGCACTACGGCAAATGCTTCGGGCAATATATCGTCCAGCTCCTCGCCGGCCGCCAGCCGCGCCTTGAACGCGCCGGTCATTCCGCGCAGTTCGGCGTCGGTCTTTTTCTCCATTTCCGGCTCTAAGGCGTTTATCTGCGCCACCACCGGCTTGATCTGTTTGATTGCGCGTTCGCTGTATGTTCCGAATATTTTGTCAAATAAACCCATTTTTTACGTCCTTTCAGCGGGTGCTCTCCAGTTCGTCCAGCGTGAGAGAGTACGCCGGCAGGTAGTTGTCAATAAAATAATCCAGTTCCGGCAGCCGCATTGCCCGCATGCTTTCCATCACGCTGTCGCGCGCGCGGAAAAACTCCGAGTTGCCCGCCTTGCATTCCTCCACGCACTTGATGTACGCCGAGAGCCGGTCCGCGGCTTTTACGATGGCCCGGTACTCCGGATCCAGCGACTCAAAGAACAGTATGTCCTTGTACACCGGCCGGAGCTTTTCGGGCAGCATGCCCAGCAGCTTGTTTTTGGACTGGGATTCGATGTCGTGGTAGTTGTCCCGGATGACCGGATTCGCGTATTTGATCGGCGTTGGCAGGTCGCCCGTGATGATCTCGTCGCAGTCGTGGAACACGCCGTACAGGCACGCTTTTTCGGGGTCCAGCACAGTCTCCCACAGTTCGCCGTTGTTGAGGTCGTTGTGAATGAGCGCCAGCGCGTGGGCCAGCATGGCCACCTGCAGGCTGTGCTCCTGGATGTTCTCCGTTTCGGTGTTGCGCATCAGGCCCCAGCGGGTGATATATTTCATGCGGGATATATACGCGAAAAAGGTCTTGCTGCGGGCAACTTTCACAGGCGCGTCGCCGGCAGGCTCATTTTTCGCGGGGACAACTGTTTCTTTTTTCACTTGTGATACACTCCAAATGCTTAATTGACCGCGTTTCCGTCAATAAGGTATGTTTTGCCGTCCGCGGCGGAAACCGGGGATGGTAACATTATATCACATTTTGCTGCCGTTGTCACCTGTAACCGGGCGGGCTCACGGCGTCGC
>CACZOW010000153.1 GCA_902782885.1 uncultured Ruminococcus sp.
GGGCGTCAATACCAAAGGCACCCTTTTTCTAACGCAGCTGGCGGCAAACGCGCTCATTCGTCAGGGCAAGGGCGGCAGCATCGTCAATATCTCCTCCTGCTCCGCGTACACCAGTTCCACCAGCCGCGGCGAGTACTGCATCTCCAAGGCGGGCGTGTCCATGATCACCCGGTTATTCGCGGACCGGCTGGCGGGCGAAGGCATCGCGGTCAACGAGATCTGCCCGGGGATCATTGCCACCGGCATGACCGCGGCGGTGAAGGACAAATACGACCGCCTGATCGAGGGCGGACTGGTGCCTCTGGGCCGCTGGGGACAGCCGGAAGATATTGCCAAAGCGGTGGTGGCGCTTTGCGACGGCACTTTCGGATACACCACCGGCACGTCGTTCATCGTTGACGGCGGCATGCACATTCGCAAACTCTGAAGAAATGAAAGCATCGAAGTATTATCATACCATTGTCATCGGGACCGGCTGCGCGGGGTACAACGCCGCGGACCGGCTGTACGGGCTGGGAGTCAGGAATATTGCCATCGTAACGGAAGGCCGTCTGATGGGCACCTCGCGCAACACCGGCAGCGACAAACAGACCTACTACAAACTTTCGCTGTGCGGCGCGGACGGCGACAGCGTGCGGGAACTGGCGGACACGCTCTACGCGGGAGGCGGCGTCATGGGCGAGCACGCGCTTGCGGAAGCGGCATATTCGACCCGCTGCTTCATGCGGCTGGTGGAACTGGGCGTACCCTTCCCTGCCAACGAATTCGGCGAATACGCGGGCTACAAGACCGACCACGATCCGCGCACCCGGGCAACATCCGCCGGTCCCCTCACCTCAAAATACATGACCGAGGCGCTGGAGCGTTCCGTGCGGGATAAAGGCATCCCGGTGCTGGACGGACTGCTGGCAATCAAGATCCTTACCGGCGCGGACGGGGTCAACGGCCTCTCCTGCGTCGACGTCCACACCGGTGAGCCCGCCGTATTTGCCTGCCGCAACGTCATTCTCTGCACCGGCGGTCCCGCGGGCATATACAAAAACACCGTATACCCGGAAAGCCAGCACGGCAGCACCGGACTTGCGGTCGATGCCGGCGCGGCGCTCTCCAACATGGAGGAGTGGCAGTACGGCATTGCCAGCACCGCCTTCCGGTGGAACTTGTCCGGCACGTATCAGCAGGTGCTGCCGCGGTATATATCCGTTGACCCGAAGGGCCGGGAACGCGAGTTTTTATATGAAGCCCTGGGGCCGAAAGCGCCGGATATGGTCTTTCTGAAAGGATACCAGTGGCCTTTCGATACCCGCAAAGCGGAAGGCTCGTCGCAGGTGGATCTGCTGGTCGCCTTCGAAATCAAGCGGGGCAACAGAGTCTACCTCGATTTCACCGCGAACCCGCAGGGGCTGGATGACAGATTCGGGGCGCTGGGCAGCGAGGCGTACGATTATCTTAAGCGGTCCGGTGCGCTGTTCGGCACGCCGATCGAGCGCCTGCAAAAAATGAATTCGGGCGCGATCGAACTGTACGCCGCTCACGGCATCGATCTGTGGCGTGAACCTCTCGAGATCGCCGTGTGCGCACAGCACTGCAACGGCGGGGTGTGCGTTGACGCTGACTGGCAGACTTCGGTGCGCGGACTGTTTGCCGCGGGCGAAGCGGCGGGGACTTTCGGCGTGTACCGGCCGGGCGGCAGCGCGCTCAACTCCACGCAGGTAGGCAGCCTGCGCGCGGCGGAACGCATTGCCCGGGAGGCACAGCTTAGCTGCGAGGAACAGAATGAACCGAAGGAAATGCCGGAATATTGCCTGCCGGATATCAGATACGGGAAGCCGAACGCCGCGGAACTGCTGGATAATCTGCGAGCGGATATGAGCAAGCACGCGGATTTTGACCGCGACACCGCCGGGATGAAAGCTCTATTTGAGCGCGTCGACGGATTGTGCCGTGATTTTGCGAAAACCGTGAGCGTGCGCGGTCCGGAGGACGCGGCGGCTTATTTCCGCCTGTATGACGCTGCGATCACGGCGCGGGCAACGCTTTCCGCCATGATCTGCTCGGCGGAAACGATAGGCACCCACGGTTCGGCGTTCGTTGACCGGCGGCCGGGCAGCGGGACGGGGGCGCGGACAACGCGCACATTGACCGTGCATGACCGGGGCACCGTGCGCTCTTTTATCAGCCCCGTGTCGGCAATGCCGGATCCCGAGCTCTGGTTTGAGACATTGCTGGAGCGCAGCCGCAAGACCGCTGAAGCCCGCGGCAAAAAGCCGCGGCCGCAACAATAATTAATCATCAGGAGGTACGTATGGCTAAGCCGATTTCCGAACATGGTTTTTCCGCTAAAATGTGCCTGACGCGGAGCGAGCTGCGGCTGTTCCGCGACGAGCCCGACGGCCTGTCCGTCCCGGTCTCCGGAGGGGCTGTCCCCCGGTTTGACAAAGAAAAAATGCGGCGCGTACTGGAGCTGGCCGAGCACGACCTTGCCGCTGAGATCCCCTTTTGCCCGGCATCGCTGTACATACGGTTCGTCCGGGACGGCAACCGCTCCGAATACGAACGCGTGTACTTCCGCCGGCGCGAAATGGCGCTCCGGCTGGCGCTGGCCGAGGCGTACGAGAAGCAGGGGCGTTTCACGGACAAGCTAATGGACGCGGTCTGGGCAATAATGGAGGAATCCACCTGGACGGTGCCCGCGCACCTGGCAATGTACAGTCCGTCCCACGGCGACCGCGGACTCGCGGAGGCTTACACCGGCGAATTGCTGCACGCCATCGACCTGTTCTCCGCCGCTACCGGCGCGCTTCTTGCAACGGTTTACCTGCTGGACAAAGACGCGCTGGACGGCTGCACGCCGGTCATTTGCGAAAAACTGAAATATGAGGTGGTGCACCGGCAGCTGGAGCCGTTCCTGCAGTTCGAATATCCCTGGTCGGGGCTGCGGGGCAACCCGGTCAACAACTGGAACCCCTGGGTGCTCTCGAACCTGCTGTTTGCCGCCGCGGTGCTGGTGGACGACGACGAAACGCGCAAGGCGATCGTTGCCCGCGCGGCGCTCAGCGCGGACAATTA
>CACZOW010000154.1 GCA_902782885.1 uncultured Ruminococcus sp.
GGAGGTGCCTATGAGAGATATTTCCGGCGACACGCCTCTGGCCGACACCGTCGTTTACGCCAACCGCATGGCCAATGAGGTGCAGGCATACTTCTCCAACCCGGATCGCTCTGCGTTCACGGGCGTCAATTCCATTTCCAAATTCGAACTTGAACTGTTTAAAACCGGCGGCCGCGGCATCTCTTATTTCGCCGACTACTACGGCAACAAATACTTTGAGAACTCCATGGACGCCTACGTGAAAGACACCGGCGGCAACATCTGGACCGATCGATTGTCGCCTGTCAAAGGCCGTCAAAATACTTACCGCATTGGTTACTACTACACGGAAGTGCACCTGATGGACCTTAAGCTGGGCTGCAGTGTTCCTGAATTGTCGGATTCCGTTGAGTTCGTCGAGATCGGCGATCTTACCGGCGGCTGGAACGCCAACATGTGTGAAGCAGAAGGTTCTGCCGACGGACTTCGCATAACCGTCACGGATTCCACCGATCCGTACGTTGGCCAGCGCTTAAAGTCCAAGGTAGACGAAAATAACGCGGGCGTTTTGCGCGTGACCATGGTGTCGGACAACGTTACCAGAGGGTATGTTTACTATTTCGATGCCGAGACGGGCGGCTTTAATGCCGAACAGAATTCCGCTTTCGAAATAATCGCGGACGGTAAAGAGCATTCATATCTTGTACCCCTTTCCGCCTTGAAAGGTCCGCTTGCGGGAATAAGATTCGATATCGACGGGCAGGTCGGAGAGAGCGTCCTGATCAAAAAGATCGAGTCCGGCGGATTCGATTCGATGGATCTGCGCACCGACCGCGTGTACCATCTGTACTCCGACAAGCTGCATCAGGCGTACCGTTTCGTTGCCGCATCTGCCGTAGAAAATATCAAGGAGTGCGGTATCGAATGGAAGGTGAAGAAAGATACTGTTGACGCATTTGCCGTGAAAGACGCGGGCGGAGTGCACAGCGACTTCTCGTTTGACCCCGCCACGGTGGAATATGTGGCGTTCCATATCGTTGACAACGGTGTCGTCGGCATCATTATCCCCGCCGAAGGCAGCGGCTCGAACCGCGTGACCGTCGAGGAAACCAACGGTTATTACGTGGTGCGTCAATACACCGACGCGCTTGCTTCTCTTAAGAAAGGCAAAGATCATACGGTGGGCAACCGCCTTTACTGCGACAAAAACAGCGATTTCGAAGCCATCGATAAAGAGGCGTATCTCGAGCGCCACCCGCTCACGGATATCGTGATCGAAGAGACCGACTCCAAAGCCAAATTCAAAGGTTACGATCCCCTCAGAGGCTGCTATACCGTATCAAAGAACGGTACCGATTTTTCCACGGCGTATTCCAAAAAGAACCGCAACAAATACTACACTTCCACCGTTTCGATAGACGGCGACGACCGCGACCGCAATATTTACATGCGCTTCGCCGGTGCCAACGGATGTCTGGAGTGCGCGGCGCTGCTGGATAAGAACAATATGCTGGTACCCGTGCCTATGGAGGTGTGCAAGAACTTCCAGGGCGAGATCGAAGAACCCTTCTACGATCCTAAGGATACGCAGTACGGCGACAGCTTTTTCCCGGTCGTCGTAAAAGCGGGCAGCAATGTTCAGTTCACCGAACTGCATCTGTACCAGAGCTGGGGCAAGCACTTCCTCAAGCAGATATCGTCGATACAGTTCTTTATCGGTTATTATCATCTGTCCACCGGTACCACCGAATCCAACTGCATCGCGCCGTATTTCGTATACGGCAAAGACGGCTGGACGCTGCCTGACTTCCGCGGCTGCAGCGGCGTGATGTGGTCTTCGCAGCCGCAGTTCACGTCTATCGGCATCCATAAGTGGCTGTCGTATGTAAACGGTGACGGCAAGAAGCTGCAGAGCGAGTTCACCGGCGCGGATATCCGATCCTCCGGTCCCACTTACGCGGATATGGACTACAACTACATTTCCGACTGCGGTTCGTACAAGTTCACGCTCCGGCATGTGGAATTCCCGCAGACCGACGAGAACCGTACGTACTACACTATTTCCGTAGAGTTTCTGAAGGATCTCACTATTGATGACGCGGTCAATAAATTTAATCTGCTCCATTTCAACAGCCGCGACACGAACTTCACAAAGTTCATGTACCTGGATAAAAACGGTGCGCAGCAGATCATTGACCTGCCCACTTCCGGCAAAAAGTCCGAGATCTACGATCTGAACAAAGGCTCGTTCTATTACGCGATCTACGGCGGCGAGGGCAAGAGCGGCACCGATATCATGAATTATGCGCTGATCCTGAAAGCCGCGGACGTTACGGTGGGCGGCAATAAATGGGACGGCAATTTCAAAGTCCGCTACCATTTTGACGGCAAACTCGACAACCTCTACCTCACGCTCGATCAGGATAAACTCAGCTTCAAAAAGGGTGATACCATCACTCTGGACGTTATTCTGCTGCCTTTCGGCGAGAAACCGGACAAAGCGCAGGATCACGCGCCCGTAGTGTATGAAGACTCCGTATTGCACCCGCTCACGGTCACCGCACAGCAGGGAACGGTCATTGCCGACACGTACATTCCTAAGATCCAGGCGGAGAACAATGCCGCGGAGTTTACGCTTACCGGTTCACGCGATGCGAATACCGTTGTGATATCCGGATTCGACGTGCTGGCGCGTCCGGACATCTTCAAATGGAACGGCACCGACTGGGAGCTCTATGAATATAACGTTAAAGACTATGACGGGTATCAGGTGGCAATGGCTCCCGACGGCACGTACACGTACTCTTTCGTATACGATCAGCCGGCGCCTTCGGATACGCTGCGTTTTAAGATCGAAGTTAAGAAATGATCAGAACAGGAGAATAAGAAATGCTTAAGATCACGGGAATTACACTTGACGGAGCACTTTTACGGGATGCCGGACGCTACAGGATCACTTCTAAAGCGAATCCACGTTTCGGCTGGATAGCGGTGAGCGACCGCGGCGGCAACGCCGCCGTATCCGCCCGTATACGCGTCCAGTCGCTGGACGGTCTTATCTGGGATTCCGGCGCGGTCAGCACGCGGCTGCCTTATGTAAAATACGCGGGGCCCGACCTGCCGCTGTTAACCGAACTTTATGTTTCCGTTGAGATAACGGATGCGTACGGCGAGACCGCGGAGGCGGAGGACTGGTTCTACAGTTATACCGCGGAACCGGATTTCGGCTGGATCTGTGCTCCGGATACGCAGAAGCGGCGGCCCGTGGTGTTTAAAAAACGGTTCACGCTTGAGGATCTGCCGGATAAGGCGATGGCACTTTATTGCGGCATCGGCTATTCCGAGATGTTCGTAAACGGCGTGCGCGTTGACAACGCCCGCCTGGACCCGGCGTTCACGGATTATACCAAACGCTGCTGCTTCGTGTTTGAAGAGGGCTTTGAGCGGCTCCTGAAGGCGGGGGACAACGAGATCTCTTTCGTTGTCGCCGACGGCTGGCGCAATTTTGACAGCACATACCTTGTCGGAGCGATCGGTATACCGCGTCCGCGGTTTGACGGCCCGAATTTATTGTCCGCGCGCGTCGTACTGGCGGGCAGACACGGCAGCATTTGCATCGATACTGACGAAAGCTGGATCTGGTCGTACAACAACACGGTGGAGACCAGCATTTACGACGGTGAAAAATTCGACGCCCGCATCGATCTGTTCGAGGAGCAGCCGGTACAATGCGCGGCAAAGCCCTGTGAAAAAGCCGAAATAATGATGATACCGCCTATAGTCGTCCGGGATATGTATCGGCCGGTTGACGTGATCCGCAGAGAGGACGGCGTGATTCTCGATTTCGGGCAGAACCTGGCCGGTGTGGTGCGTTTGCCGCTCCCCTCAAAACTGACACGGGGACAGACCGTTTGTTTAAAATTTGCGGAGCTGCTGGACGATGATTTCAGGCTGTTCACGGCGCCGCTCCGGGAGGCGAAAGCGACAGATACGTATATTGCCGCCGGCGACGGCAGCGATCCGGAGTGGTGGGAGCCGAGGTTCACGTATCACGGCTTCCGGTATTGCCTGATCACCGGGTACGGGGAGTATCTCGACCCGGAGCGGGTATACGCGCTGGCGTTTTTCACCGATCTGCCTCAGGCGGGCGATTTCCGGTGCGGCAGCCCCGAACTGAACGCGATCCACAAAGCCTGCGTTCAGACAGAAAAGGCTAATATCCATTCGATACTGACGGATTGCCCGCAGCGGGATGAACGGCTGGGCTGGATGAACGACGCCACCGTAAGGTTCGAGGAGACGCCGTACAATTTCAGCATTGACCGCATATTCCCGAAAGTCGTGGACGATCTGTGCGACGTGCAGGACGCTAAAGGCGGCATACGCTGCACCGCGCCGTTCGTGGTAGGCGGCGACCCCGCGGATCCGGTTTGTTCGTCCTTCCTGGTGGCCGGTTACGAATATTTCCGCCGCTCCGGGGACGTGAGTTTCGTTTCGGAACATTATGATAATTGGCGCCGCTGGGAGGAGTGCCTGCTGGATCGCTCCGACGGCTATATCGTGAACTACAGTTACTACGGCGACTGGGCCGGTCCGCAGGACAGCTGTCTGGCGCCGGAAAACGCGTATTCCGCCGTGACGCCCGGACTATTGATGTCCACGGGATATTCATATTTCAACTGCCTGAAGCTGGCCGAATTTGCGTCCGCACTGGGGCTTACCGGAGACGTGGGCAAGTGGCTGAATACTGCCCGCCTGATCGCCGGTGCGTTCTGCGACAAATGGCTGGACCGCGAGACCGGCACTGTGGCAACGGGTTCACAAGGCTGCCAGGCGTTTTCGCTGTGGCTGGGGATATTGCCGGCTGAATTCCGTGCGAAAGCATTTGACCGCCTTCTGGACGCGCTGGAGACCGCGGACTATAAGATCACCACGGGCAACCTGAACACGCGCTACCTGTTCGACGTTCTGGCGGACAACGGCAGGGCAGATCTCGCGTACAGGATCCTGAAAGACGAGCGCTATCCCGGCTTCGGTTACATGCTGGAGAACGGGGCGACAACGATCTGGGAGCGCTTTGAACTGAAAAAGGATCCGTCAATGAATTCTCACAACCACCCGATGTACGCCAGCAGCGACCGCTGGTTCTACGCATACCTGCTGGGCATCCGCGTACCGCGCGCGGGCGATCCCGGCCTATATACGGTGAGTCCCTGCATTCCCGCGGGGCTTTTGTCGGCGCAGGGTTATGCGGATACGCCGTTCGGGCGGCTGGCGGTGCGCTGGAAGACCACGTACGGCATGACGCGTCTCTCGGTGAGCGTGCCCTTCGGAATGAAGTGCCGGATCGTGTTTGCCGAATCGGATGAGACCGTCGGCTCAGGCGAGTATGTCAGGTGCGGGGTAGTCGAAGGGGATAGAAAATGACATTGGCGCCCCGGTGCGCGGATGGGGAAAGCTGAGTTCGGCGGCGCAGAGGGCAACGGGCGGGTAATTGTCCCCGGCCCCGTACCGGCGGTCGCCGAGGAGCGGAAGTTTTCGCGAGCCGAACTGCACGCGTATCTGGTGCGTGCGCCCGGTCTCGGTGATGATGTGCACCAGGCTTACCGGAGGGGTTCCGAGCGTTTTCAGAGTTTTGTAGCGCAGTACTGCTTTTCGCACGCCTCTGCGCTCTTTTTTTACGGTGTAAACTTTACCTGTGCGGCTGTCTTTGAACAGGAAGTCTTCCAGCGTGCCTTCGGGCGGGTCGGGAATGCCGTGGACCAGCGCTTTATATGCTTTGCGGAAGCTGCCTTCCCGGATGGCGGCGTTCAGCGCCGATGCGTCTTTGGAGGTGCGCGCGTACACGATCAGGCCCTGAGTGTCTTTGTCGAGCCGGTGCACGGGATAAAGCGAACCGCCGCCGAGCAGCGCTGCGAGCGCATCGGGCAACGATCCCGGTGAGTGTTCTTCACTTACGTATCCGCGCGGCTTTACTGCTACGACGATCGCGTCGTCAATAAATACAATATTCTCTCTTGTGATCTCTTCCATACCTGTTTTTTTGAACACGGGGTCAGACCCCACGCTTAAAATATTGACAGCCGGCGGCTGCCGGTGTTATAATAAATAAAGATGCTGATGTGGCGAAATCGGCAGACGCAATGGACTTAAAATCCATCGGATTAACCTCCGTACCGGTTCAAGTCCGGTCATCAGCATGGAAGGCAGTTCCGCCTGGCGGGCTGCCTTTTTTGTGCCTTTCTGTTATTTTCTTTTTCGTGTTTCCGTCGGAGCGGCCGCTGTGCCGCGGAACGGCCGTTTTAAGCGATCTGAACATCCGGAGCGTCGTTATGCCGTCCCGGGTATCAAAAACGCCTGTGCACGGCGTGAAGCCGTTTTTTTCGTAAAACAGGACCGCAGAGGGCTCGGCAGTGACCGTCAGGCCCGCCTGTGGCGTTGCCCGCACCAAAGCGCGGATAAGCGCGCTGCCCACGCCTTTCCGCATATAATCCGGATGCACGAACAGCAGGGAAACGTGCGACAGTTCGTTGTCCGCCGCCAGCACGCCCGCCAGCCGTCCTGCCGCCTCGTCGTACGCCCTGAAATACCGGAACATCGGGAACACCTCCGCCGCCTCGATCAGCCGCGCAAAAGTCCCGCGCCCCTCCGCCGTCCAGCCTTCCGCCAGCGTCAATTCGAACACCTGTTTTACAAACACGAGGTCTGACCCCGTGCTTAAAATCCTGGCGCCGGCCGCGGCGGGTCTGGGGTCAACGGCGTACACGAGCATCTTTTGTGCCTTCCTTCCGATCTTGTATCTTTTTTGCTTTTTGCAGCACCTTATACGGCTTGTTTTGCCGCTTTTCCGCAATAAATACAAAATATCCGTCCGACTCGCGCACCTTCACGCCGCCGAACATGGACGTGATCTTGTTGCGGTACCAGTCGAGCCGTTTCGTCACCATCAGCAGCCGTCCGCCCGTCGAAAGATGGCTGAACGCCCCTTCAATAAAACGCTTTGCCACCGCAAAATCCGTATGGTAGGGGGGATTGGAAAGGATCAGATCGAAGCAGTTGTCCGCGACGGCGTCAAAACCGTCCGAAAGCAGGATCCGCGCACGCCCGGCAGCCGCGGCATCAAAGTTTGCGGCAAGATTGAACTTGGCGGCGTCAACAGCAGACTGATCCGCGTCGCACATCGTCACCAGCGCTCCCGCCTCAAGCGCGCAAAAACCCACGATCCCGTTACCGCAGCCCAGGTCCAGGACCTTTATCTCAGGAATAAAGTCGGCGTAACTCAGCATTGCCAGCGTACCTCTGTCCGGACCCGCAGGCGAGAACATGCCCCGGGAAGCGCGCAGCACGATCTTGCGGCCGCTCGCCGGCAGCACAAAACCATATTCGAATTCGTTGTCCACCGACCGTCGCCTCCCGCTGCCGCGCACGCTCATAAATCATTCGCCGCACAAGCCCGCGGCGACAACAGGATTATAATATAAAAAACAGTTGCATTTCAATCGCCCGCGTATTAAAATACTGTCGTCCGCTGGGGGCGCTTATTGCTGAGATGGACGGTCACACCGCTCCGGTCCCCTCGAACCTGTGTAGGTAATCCTACCGTAGGGAAGCGGTTTGCACTCCTTCAACGCGGCAGGACTTCACGTATGAAAGGAGTTTTTTTATGACCGAAAAGATTTCCGCGACCCAGCGCCTTGTGGAAAGCGCGCTGCTGATCGCCATGGGCGTTGTGCTCTCCCTCATCAAGATCATCGATCTGCCGTACGGCGGCTCGGTAACGATCGCGTCAATGTTTCCCGTAATGCTTATCGCGTACCGCCACGGCCTCGGCTTCGGCCTGGTGTCGGCAACGGTGTTCGGCGGCATCCAGCAGCTCCTGGGCCTCAAGACTCTCAGCTGGGTCTCCACCTGGCAGTCCGTGCTGGCGGTCATCCTGCTGGACTACATCGTCGCTTTCGCTGTGATCGGTCTGGGCGGGCTGTTCCGCGGCCGGTTCGGCAAACGCGCCGACGGTCAGGTGTCCGAACTGCTGGCCGGCGCATTGCTTGTATGTCTGCTGCGATATATCTGCCACGTGATCTCGGGCGCCACTGTATGGGCCGGGTTGTCAATTCCCACGCGCGGCGCCATCGCATATTCGCTGGCATATAACGCGACATATATGATCCCTGAAACACTGGTCATGTGCATCGTGATATATTTTGTGGGGTCCGCATTGGATTTCCGCTTCGTGACTCCTGTGCGTCTGGCCAGAACGAACAAAAATAAAGTGCCGGTGCTTGAACTGCTCGCCGTAGGGCTCGTGACCGCCGCGCTGATATTCGATATCGTGCTGGTGTTCGGCAAACTTCAGAACGCTGAAACGGGCAACTGGTATTTTACCGGACTCGGTCAGGTCAACTGGGTGCTTCTGCTGGTCGTCACAGCTGCGGCAATCGCCGCAGCCGTCGCGCTGATCCTCATTGCCCGCGCCAGGCAGAAAAAAGACTGATTTTTGATCACGGGGATAGACCCCGTGTCGGTTTTCGGGACCCGCGCCGCATGAGCTTGACAATATAATTAATTTTTAATATAATATTATACGTGGAAGCCGGACTGCGTGAGCAGATCGCCTGCGCGTATCGGACACGTCCCGGAGACCGCTTAAAAGAATCCAGCTATGAACCGGAAAAGTAGCAGTTTTTGGCAACATTCAGAGAGGGGATGGACGGTGCGAATCCCTGTGCCGGAGCATGTGAAGCGGCCGGGGAGCTCCGGGCAGGAAATGGCCCGGCGGAAGGCACCGTAAACGGCAAAAAGAGCGTCCGCACAGTAAAATGCTGTCCGGGAAAAAGGGTGGTACCGCGAAGCAGAATTCACACTTCGTCCCTTGTCAGGGGATGAAGTGTTTTTTTATGCGGCGGCGCGGCCACGGAAAAGCACAAAACGGAAAGGAAACGTACAAACTTATGGAAAAATTAGGCCTCAACGTGATCAGAGAAAAGTATCTCAGCTTCTTTGAAAGCAAGGGACATCTGCGCATGCCCAGCTTCTCTCTGGTGCCCAAAAACGACCCCAGCCTGCTGCTCATCAACGCGGGCATGGCGCCGCTCAAACCGTATTTCACCGGCGCGGAGATACCGCCCCGCCGCCGCGTCACCACGTGTCAGAAATGCATCCGCACGCCGGATATCGACAACGTGGGCAAGACCGCGCGCCACGGCACTTTCTTCGAGATGCTGGGCAACTTCTCCTTCGGTGACTACTTCAAAAAAGAAGCCATCGCCTGGGCATGGGAATTTTTGACGCAGGTAATGGAGATCCCCAAAGACCGTCTTTGGGTAACGATCTATAAAGACGACGACGAGGCGTTCGACATCTGGCATAACCAGGAGCACGTGCCCGCGGAACGCATCGTGCGCATGGGCAAAGAGGACAACTTCTGGGAGCACGGCACCGGTCCCTGCGGCCCCTGTTCCGAGATACATTTCGACCGCGGCGAAAAGTACGGCTGCGGCAAACCCACTTGCGGCGTCGGCTGCGACTGCGACCGGTACATCGAAGTATGGAACCTGGTGTTTACGCAGTTTGACCGTCAGGAGGACGGCAGCTACGCACGGCTCAAGAACGCCAATATTGACACCGGCATGGGCCTCGAGCGGCTCGCGTGCGTGATGCAGGGCGTGGACAATCTGTTCGAAGTTGACACCGTGCGGAAGATCCTGGATACCGTATGCGCCTGGTCCGGCAAGACCTACGGCGCCGACTGGGCCACCGACGTTTCGATCCGCGTCATAACCGACCACATCCGTTCTACGGTCATGATGATCGGCGACGGCGTGGTGCCTTCCAACGAGGGCCGCGGCTACGTGCTGAGAAGACTGCTGCGCGGCGCGGCGCGTCACGGCCGCAAACTGGGCATCCGCAAGTGCTTCCTTTCCGAACTCGCGGACGTTGTTGTTGAACTCTCCGGCGGCGCGTACCCCGAGATCGCCGAAAAGCAGGACTACATAAAGAAAGTCATCCGCATCGAGGAAGAACGCTTCGATATGACGCTCGAGCAGGGCATGAACCTTTTGAGCAGCGCCATGAACGAGATCAAAGCCGCCGCGGCGCCCGGCGAAACTCCTGTACTTGCCGGCAAGACAGCGTTCCGGCTGCATGATACGTACGGCTTCCCGCTGGACCTTACCCGGGACATCCTGCGCGAGAACGGCATGGAAGTGGACGAGGCCGGCTTCCGCGCCGAAATGAACAACCAGCGCGCCAAAGCCAGGGACGCCATAAAAGACCGTGAGAGTTCCTGGGCCGCGGGCGAACAGCTCGTGATACCGAAAGACTGCAAAGCGACGGTATTCGACGGCTACGATTCCCTTGCGGAAAAAGCTAAGCTCGTTTACATTCTTAAAGATGACGGCACGCAGATGCCCGCGCTCGAAGAGGGCGACCGCGCCGTGATCATTACCGACCGCACCGTGTTCTACGGCGAGAGCGGCGGCCAGGCGGGCGATAAAGGCACCATCTCCACCGATACCGGCGTGTTTACCGTACTCAATACAACGAAGTCCAAAGACGGGGTGTTCCGCCACATCGGAGAGTGCACGCAGGGCTCGCTGGAAGCGGGAGATACCGCGGAACTGAAAGTCGACCGGCGCGCGAGACTGGCCACCGCCCGCAACCATTCCGCCACGCACCTTCTTCAAAAAGCATTGCGCACCGTGCTGGGCGAACACGTACATCAGGCCGGTTCATCGGTCAACGCCGACCGCCTGAGATTCGACTTCAACCACCTGCAGGCAATGACGCCTGATGAAATTGCCCGCACCGAGGCGCTGGTCAACGACGCCATTTACGAGGATTACGACGTTGTCACCGATCTGATGGATCTGGACGCGGCGCGCAAGTCCGGCGCCACCGCGCTCTTTGACGAGAAATACGGCGACGTTGTCCGCGTCGTGTCAATGGGCGATTACAGCAAAGAACTCTGCGGCGGCACGCATGTGAAGAACACCGCGTCCGTGGGTCTGTTCAAGATCCTGCACGAGAGCGCCGTTGCCGCCGGCGTACGCCGTATCGAAGCGGTCACGGGCGAGCAGGCACGCAAACTGTTCCTGGAAGAAGAAGCCGCGCTCAGCGACACCGCTGAAATTCTGAAAGCAGCCAGAGCCGAAGTACCCGCCAAAGCGCGTCAGCTTACCGACCAGTACAAGAGCGCGGTCAAGGAACTCGAGACCGCTAAAATGGCCTCTGCCAAAGCCGATTCCGACAGGCTGATCGACGCGGCTCCGGTAGTTAAAGGCGTCAAAGTCGTTTCCGGCCGCTTCGACTCGCTCGACGCGGACGGTCTGCGTGAACTGTGCGAGCAGCTCCGTTCGAAAGCCGGCGAGAGCGTAGTGCTGCTGGCGTCCGGTCTCGGCGGCAAAGTCACGATCGCTGCCATGTGCACGCCGGAAGCGGTAAAAGCCGGCATTAATTGCGGCAAGCTCGTCAAAGCCTGCGCTTCTATGTGCCAGGGCGGCGGCGGCGGACGTCCCGACATGGCACAGGCCGGCGGCAAAGACGTCACCAAAATAGACGAAATGCTCGGCAAAGTGCCCGAACTTGTCTGACTCTGTTAAAACACAGGTCTGACCCCGTGCTTAAAAGATCCGACTGTACGTAAAGCGAGGTTTTAATATGGATAACTGTATTTTCTGCAAGATCATCGACGGCCGCATCCCGTCCGTCAAAGTTTACGAAGACGAATTCTGCACCGCGTTTAAAGACATCAATCCCCAGATGCCGGTGCACATCGTGGTCGCTTCCAAACGCCACGTGCCTTCCGTGCTGGGATTCGGACCTGAGGATAAGGAGTTTCTGGGCGGCATCCAGCTTGCGATCGCGAAGATCGCGGCGCAGGAAGGTCTTACCGAAAAAGGGTTCCGCGTGATCAATAACTGCGGCGCCGACGCGCACCAGTCCGTGCCGCACCTGCACTACCACATCCTGGCCGGCGGTGACATGGGCGAGAGGATAGTGTAAAATGAATTCCGACTGGACCGAATTCGCGTTCAAAGTACGGAACGCTCAGCTGGATACCGTTGCCTCCATTGCCGAAATGTGCGTGAGCGGCGGCATCTATGTGGAGGATTATTCGGATTTTGAATCGCTGGTGTCGGATTTTGCCCCCGACGAACTGGTGTCGGAGGAACTGCTCGCGCAGGCGGCGGACCGGGACAACTCGGTCGTCCATATCTACGTCAGCCCCGAGGACAACCCGGGCGAAGCGCTCCTGTTCATGCAGGAACGCCTCAAAGCGGCCGGCGTGGAATATGAGCTTTCGCAGCACACCGTGCGCGAAGAAGACTGGGCCAATAACTGGAAGCAGTACTTCAAACCGCTTCCTGTCGGTAATTCCATCGTCATCGTTCCCGCGTGGGACAACACCGTTCCGCCGGAATATGCCGGCCGCACGGCAATAGTTATGGACCCCGGCATGGCTTTCGGCTCCGGTCAGCACGAAACTACCCGGCTTTGTCTGGAAATGATCGAAAAGCATTTGAGACCCGGGGACAATGTGCTTGACGTCGGCACAGGCAGCGGCATTCTGGCCATCGGCGCGCTGCTGCTGGGCGCCGGTCGGGCGACAGGTATCGACATCGATCCGCTTGCCGTTAAGATCTCAAAAGAAAACGCCGCGGCGTCCGGGCTGAGCGGCAGGTTCACTTCTCAGTGCTGCGATCTGGCGGGAGATATTGACGGCAGTTTTGAGCTTATATGCGCGAATATCGTTGCCGACATCGTGATCCGGCTCATACCGGACACGGGGCGGCTGCTCTCGAAAGGCGGAAAACTGATATTGTCCGGCATAATCACCGAACGCCGTCCGGATGTGGAAGCGACGCTTTCCCGTTACGGATATTACGTCGCGGACTCCCGGGAACTGGGCGGCTGGTGTGTGCTGACCGCCGCAAGAAATAATTGATTCTGGAGGTTTATTATGAATTTTGAGTTACTTCATCCCGCCGATCAGCTGGTCATGCTGATGGAGCGCGTATACAAATACGGAATGACCACGACGTCCGGCGGCAACCTGTCCGTTCTGGACGACAACGGCGATATCTGGATCACTCCCGGCTCTGTGGACAAAGGCTCCCTGACCCGCGCGGACATCATACAGGTCAAGCCCGACGGGACCATCATCGGCAACCACAAGCCTTCCAGCGAATTTCCGGTGCACGAGCGCATCTACCGCACACGGCCGGATATCCGCGGCATACTGCACGCGCATCCGCCGGCGCTGGTGGCGTTTTCTATTGTCCGGAAGATCCCGGAGACCAACCTGATCCCCAATTTCGCGCAGGTATGCGGCAGCGTTTCCATGGCGCCTTATGACGTACCGGGCAGCACGGGGCTGAGCGTTAAAATTGCCGCCGAATTCGAAAAGGGGCATAACTGCGTCGTCCTCGAGAACCACGGAGTTTTCGTGGGCGCGGCGGATATTTTTAAAGCGTTCACCGCGTTTGAAACGCTGGATTACTGCGCACGGCTGCAGATCGAAGCGTCAAAGATCGGTAAGATCAGACCTTTGAGCGAGCGCCACGTGAGTATCTCCCGCGAGAAGCAGAACGTCCGCATGGGCGAGTTCATCAACAACAATATCAGCAGCGAAGAAAAGGCCGCGCGCCGGGATATGTGCAAACTGATCCACCGCGCGTACGACCAGCAGCTGTTTACCAGCGCGCAGGGCACGTTCTCGATGCGGCTTTCCGACGGTTCCTTTGTGATCACGCCGTACCAGAAGGACCGCAAGTACCTCGAGGAGGCTGATCTGGTGCGCATTATCGGCGACTGGAAAGAGGAGGGCAAAAACCCGTCCCGCTCCGCGATACTGCACAAAAAGATATACGAGAAGCATCCGGAGATCAATTCGGTTATTATCGCTCA
>CACZOW010000155.1 GCA_902782885.1 uncultured Ruminococcus sp.
CGTGGTCAACGTGACCGATGGTACCGATATTTACGTGAGGCTTTGTTCTTTCAAACTTTTGCTTTGCCATTTTGTTTTCCTCCTTAAGTAAGAAATGACACTAAAAAGCGCGTATGGTAATCATACACTATTTTTGCGGGCGGTGCAAGCGGTTTTTGTTGATGCCGCCGCAAAGATTGGGTTTATTTTGTTATTATTTTGCGTTGCCCGCCCGTTTCCCGCCGGAAATTTCCGCACGGGACCGGTGCGCCGCACGCTTAGTATCCTCCGCGATCCTTCAGCACGGCGTCCATTACGTTCTTGGGAACTTCCTCGTAATGGCTGGGCTCCAGGATGAAGGTGCCGCGGCCCTGGGTCATTGACCGGAGCGACGTGGCGTAACCGAACATCTCGGCCATCGGGCAGTACGCGGTGATGCGTTTGGTGCCCGCTACGTCTTCCATGCCGTCGATGCGGCCTCTGCGGGAGCTCACGGAGCCGATCACGTCGCCCAAATATTCCTCGGGCACGGTGATGCTGACTTTCATGATGGGTTCAAGGAGCACGGGGTCCGCTTTGCGGCAGGCGTCCTTGATCGCCATGGAGCCGGCGATCTTGAAGGCCATTTCCGAGGAGTCCACTTCGTGGTACGAACCGTCTACCAGCGTTACGCGCAGGTCAACGGTCGGATAGCCGCCCAGCACGCCGGTCTGCATCGCTTCCTGAATACCCTGGTCAATAGGCCCGATGTACTCTTTCGGAATAACGCCGCCGACGATCTTGTTGACGAACTCGTACCCGGCGCCCCGCTCGAGGGGTTCGACGTCAATAACGCAGTGGCCGTATTGACCGCGGCCGCCGGACTGACGCACGAACCGGCTCTCCTGATGCACCGCTTTGCGGATGCTTTCTTTGTAGGCCACCTGGGGATTGCCCACGTTGGCCTCCACCTTGAACTCGCGCAGCAGGCGGTCCACGATGATCTCGAGATGCAGTTCGCCCATACCGGAGATGATGGTCTGACCCGTATCTTTATCGGTATGCACGCGGAACGTGGGATCTTCTTCGGCCAGCTTCTGCAGCGCGATGCCCATCTTTTCCTGACCGGCTTTGGTCTTCGGCTCGACGGCAATGGAAATGACCGGATCCGGGAATTCCATCGTCTCGAGAATGATGGGATGCTGCTCGTCGCACAGCGTATCGCCGGTGGTGGTGCACTTGAGGCCCACGACGGCGGCAATTTCGCCGGTATAGACCTCGGTCACTTCCTCGCGGTGATTGGCGTGCATCCGCAGTATGCGGCCGATGCGCTCCTTTTCGCCTTTCGTGGCGTTGTACACGTACGATCCCGCGGTGAGTTTACCGGAGTAAACGCGGAAGAAGCACAGTTTGCCTACGAAAGGATCGGTGAGGATCTTGAAGGCCAGCGCGGAGAACGGCTCGCTGTCACTGGGGTGACGGAGCTCTTCTTCGCCGGTCTTCGGGTTCGTGCCTTTGATGGACGGGATATCCGTGGGCGCGGGCATGTAGTCGACGATCGCGTCGAGCAGCTGCTGCACGCCTTTGTTGCGGTAGGAAGAACCGCAGCAGATGGGTATCATCTTGACCGCGATCGTTCCCTTGCGGATGGCCGCTTTGATCTCCGGCACGGTAACTTCCTGGCCTTCGAGGTATTTTTCCATGATCTCGTCGTCGAATTCCGCCAGACCTTCGATCAGTTTTTCGCGGTACTCGTCCGCGAGCTGACGGTAGTCGTCCGGGATATCCGTGATGGAGACTTTGGTACCGAGTTCGTCCTCGTAGATGTGAGCATTCATCTCTACCAGGTCGATGATACCGCGGAAATCACTCTCTTTGCCGATGGGAAGCTGGATCGGAACCGCGTTGGCGCCCAGACGCGTGCGGATCATGTCTACGACGCGGAAAAAGTCCGCGCCCATGATGTCCATTTTGTTGACGTAGCCCATGCGGGGCACGCCGTACTGGTCAGCCTGACGCCATACCGTCTCCGACTGGGGCTCAACGCCGCCTTTGGCGCAGAACAGAGTGACGCTGCCGTCCAGCACGCGCAGAGATCTTTCGACTTCAACGGTAAAATCCACGTGTCCGGGGGTGTCAATAATGTTTATACGGGTATTGTTCCAGAACGCGGTAGTAGCGGCAGACGTGATCGTTATGCCTCTCTCCTGCTCCTGCACCATATAGTCCATCGTGGCGGCGCCGTCGTGGACCTCGCCGATCTTGTGCGTTTTGCCCGTGTAGAACAGAATGCGCTCGGTCGTGGTGGTCTTGCCGGCGTCGATATGCGCCATGATCCCGATATTACGAGTATTTTCCAGTGAATAATCTCTTGCCATTTTGGCTCCTCTTCTGTAGTTATGATAATTCTGCCGTTGTCCGCGCCGGCATTTGCACGGCACGCACTATGCAGATCACCAGCGGTAGTGTGCGAACGCACGGTTGGCCTCGGCCATTCTGTGCATTTCTTCTTTTCTCTTGAAAGCACCGCCCAAGCTGTTCATGGCATCCATAATTTCGCCTGCCAGACGCTCGGACATGGTTTTTTCACTTCTTTTACGGGCAAAAGAGACGATCCATCTGAGGCCCAGAGCCTGACGTCTTTCGGGACGTACTTCCATCGGGACCTGGTATGTGGAACCGCCTACGCGACGGGCTTTAACTTCCAGCTGGGGCATTACGTTGCCCAGAGCTTCTTTGAAAGCCTCAAGTGCGTCTTTGCCGGTCTTGGACTGAACCGTTTCAAAAGCGTCGTAGCAGATCTTCTGCGCAACGCCCTTCTTACCGTCGAGCATGATGTTGTTGATGAGTTTCGTAACAACCACGTCGTGGTAGATCGGATCAGGCAATACCTCTCGTTTCGCGATATAACCTTTTCTTGGCACTTGCTTTCCCTCCTTTTATGATAAATAATCATGGGTACTCTGCGGTATTTCACGCAGTCGTGCACGCGTACTAAATCAGAAGGCTACTCGGAAACTCGGGTAAAACGATCTATATTTCAGTACCCGGCACTTTCCGCGCGCGTGCTCTCGGGCGCGGAACGGGTCTGTTTTAACTGACAGATTTCTTCTTGTCTTCGGGGCGCTTACTTTTTCGCGCTCTTCGGAACCTTTGCGCCGTACTTGGATCTGCCCTGCATTCTGTTGGCAACGCCGGCAGCGTCGAGCGTACCGCGGATAATGTGGTAACGCACACCGGGCAGGTCTTTAACTCTTCCGCCGCGGATGAGGACAACGCTGTGCTCCTGCAGGTTATGGGCAATACCGGGAATGTACGCGGTAACTTCCATACCGTTGGTCAGACGCACTCTCGCGATCTTTCTCAGAGCGGAGTTGGGTTTCTTCGGGGTCGTGGTACGGACAACCGTGCAAACGCCGCGCTTTTGCGGGCTTGACAGATTCAGGCTGCGTTTGTGGAGCGTATTGATGCTTCTCTGCAGCGCGGGCGAAGTGGATTTCTTCGCGAGGGTCTCACGTCCCTTGTGAACCAGCTGGTTAAATGTAGGCATTCGTTCGTGCACCTCCTTGCTTTTTTTGTGTTTGCGGCCGATCGCGTTTTGCCGTGTTTTTTCGCGGTCAATTTTACGCATGACTGCAAATGCCTGCGCGCTTTTTGCGCGAAAGCCTTGCCATTTTACTATAACGGCTTTGCGCTGTCAATAGTTTTTTTGCGGTTTTTCGCGCGTTTCGACTGTTTTTTGGTGTGAATTTGTGCGCGAATTTAGCATGATGATACGGGCGGCGGGCTTGGGCGGCTTGGATTTGCGGATTTGGATAAATTTAACAACAATCGTCTTATTTATCCAGACGGCGCCTTCTCTCGACTTTTTGATTTTTGCATCGCTCCCGGATTCTGGATAAATTCAAGGATTTTTGAGCTCTCTTATACCATTTTTGGCTCCTTCTCGGTGCTCTTGGGTTCCTTCTGTGGTCTTGTGACTGGACAATTTTTTCATTTCCCGGGTGTTTTATACCATGAGTGCAAAAATTCTTCGATTCAGCCTGGATAATTATAATGGATTTTAGCGATTTTATACCATTCGAAAGGCCGGGCAAGCAAAAATGAGCGAGAGCCGAACTGCGAAAATGGCAATTCTGGATAAATTCAGGCAAATATTAGTGGTTTTATACCAGAGTTGGTCGAAAAAAATGGGCGAGAATGCGGAGCGGCCGGCGAGATCCGGCCGCGGATCGGGTCAGAAGGAGCGGCCGACCTCATCGAGCGTGCGTTCCCGGCCGCGCATCGTATAAAAAGCGGCTGGGGCGTTCCCGGCCGCGCACAGAGCCAAAAAGCGGCCGGCCACCTCGCGCGTGAGATGCCGGCCGCGATACTGCTCAAAAGCCAACACCGCTCATTTCAGCGCGATCGACTTCACATACATAATATCCCCGTCGGCGCAGGCATCAAAAAAGTCGAAGCGGATCAGATTGATCCTGCCGCTCCAGAAAGACAGCGACGCCAGATCGACAGCTGCCGTATGCCACTCCCCATCCTTGACCAGCGACACGCGGGTGCGCTCGGAACCGTCCGGCGCGGTCTTTGACCCCGTGCACAGGAACAAGTCGCACGCGTACGAATCTTTCTGGTTGGCCTCAGGGATCATATAGCAGATCTCCAGCGTGCGGTAATTCTCCGCGTAGAGGGGCTCGGGAGATTCGGAATATTTGAGCGGGACCTGCGGATCGTAGGCGTTGGCGACTTTGAGACGCATTGCCTTCCGGGAGGCGTTGTAGGAAACCTCCGCGTTGAGCGCGTTGCCCAATGCCTTCAGCGCCGCCTGCCCGGAAAAGTCCAGATTTGTATAATCGAGTGCGGCAACGCGCATCGACTGGTAGTTCTTGTGGAGGGAAGCGTTGTCCGCGAAATCCTTGTTAGCGGTGAAGGTCGCGCGGATCTCCGCCACGGACCCGGTGGTGATCAGGTAGCTGTATTCGATGGGCACGAAGGACGTCATTTTAAGGGTCATGAGCGGGGCAACGTAGTTGGTGGCGCTGTCCATTGCCGACTTTGAGCCGTTGTACGAGAATTTGCCCGCGTACAGCATGTCCACGTTCGGCACGTACAGACCGATCCCGAAATCGTCCTTCGAAGAAGTCCAGGAGCACCAGGTCTCCTGATTGCCCTCTTTAACGTAGAAGCGGCAATCCTCCGCGTAACGCGCGTCGCCCCAGAAATTGAGGTCCGCCCGCGAGGTGAGCGGCGCACCGGTCCAGCCGTTGGAGCCGTTGTACCAGGTGAAGTTGTCGAGATAGCTCACGGTGTAGAAGGCGGGCAATTCCTGATGCGAGTACGGGTGCTCCCACCCGGAGAAGTCAACGAACCGGTTGTCCACACGCACGTACTCCCCGGTCAATGTATACGTATTTTCCATATAGCTGGGCGTGATCTGCCCGTTCAGCGACCAGTCCTGCGGCTGCGCATTGATATATACCGAATTATCGGTCACGCGCACGTCGATCAGCCGGCTGACGTTGCCGTACTGGTCGCCGCCCTGCACCGGATTGTACGACCAGTTGCTGCCGTTGAAGCTGCCGGGGGTGTAGTCTTTGTTGCCCCGGGTGCCGTAATACGACTGCTGGATGAGCCGGCCGGTGTCGTGACGGTTGACCAGATTGGTGAGGCCGCTCACCGGCGTGTTTTTATCCTCGATATAGTTCAGTCCGCCGCCCCACGAGAGCTGCACGCCGACTTTGAAACGGCTGTTCTCTATATAATATAATTGAGAATTGTACACGGGCACGAGGCTCGCGGAGATCTCGCCGAGGGTGAAAGTCGTGCTGACACCTTTCACGGTGGATACGGTGAGCGACTTCAGTTCGGCGGCGCGTCCGTTCTGGAGGTACGAGGAGACCAGCCCGCCGAAGGTCATATCCGTGCCGGCTTCGAGGAAGAACTGGTCGGTGACTTCTTTGCCGGAGCGGATGTATTTGAGGTCAACGGTAAGCGGTTTTCCGGACGAATATTTCAGTTCGAAGCGGTTGTTGCTGCCGGCCAGGCTGCCGCTTTCGAAGGTCAACACCAGGTCTTTTTTCAGCGTAAACGTGCTGCCTTCCGCGCCAAGCTCGCCCGCAACGGTGTATTTTATGCCGTTTTTGGTGGTGTACACGCCGTTTACGGGGCCGTCAGTCGGTGCGGGAGTTGCCGTGGGCCTCTGCGTAGGCGCGGGCGTCGCGGTCGGGTTCGCCGTGGGCACGGACGTCGGCGCAGGCGTCGCGGTCGGTACCGCGGTCGGCGCGGGCGTGAGCTGCTCGGTCGGCGCGGGCGTGGGAGTCGCGGTTGGCGCGGGTGTCGTCGTCGCGGTGGGCGCGGGTGTGGGAGTCGCGGTTGGCGCGGGCGTGGGCTGCTCCGTGGCGGGCAATGTATCGGTGATTTCGGGTTCCATGGTCGTTGTCCTTTCTGTGGCTGCTTCGGTGGGCTCTTCGATGACAACGTCTGCCGTTGCCGTGGGCGCTCCCGCTTCGGGTCCGCGCACGCCGCATCCGGCGGCAATACACACGCATGCAAGCGTTGCCAATATTATTAATAATGTAGACTTGATCTTTTTCATTGTTTCCTCTGTGCCTTTTGATCAAATTATGCGCGCCCCTGCCGCGGCTGCGCCGTGGTCAATTATAGATGTTATTATTTTCGGCGTCAATTGTAAAACCGATTGACTTTCCCCGCGCCGCGGAATATACTAAGAAAAGTAAGAAATATCTTACCGCAGTCCGGGCGATATTGCCCCCGGCACGCGCCCCGGGGCAACATTGTCTGCGGAAAAGGAGGACGACCGCATGAAAGACATAAAAGAAGACCGGTTTATTGTCAGCGTCAAAGTCGGTCCGAAAGGCCAGATCACCGTGCCGGCGGAGGCCCGCAAGATGTTCGACATTAAGGAAGGCGACACGCTGATGGTGATGGGCGACAAGAACAGAGGCCTGGCGCTGTTAAAAGCAGACGCGTTCTACGCGCTGATGGGAGGAGGTTTCCCGCATAATGACGATTGAAGAAACAGCGAGGCCGGCGATACGGACCGTTGACCTCACAAAAGTTTATAAAGACACGGTAGCGGTCGATCACCTGGACCTCGAGATCCGTGACGGCGAGCTGTTCTCGCTGCTGGGCGTCAACGGCGCCGGCAAAACTACCACCATAAAAATGCTGTCGACGTTGACGGCGCCCACCTCCGGCGAGGCATATATTTACGGGATCAATGTTGCCCGCGACCCCGTCAAGATCAAAGAACTTGTCGACATTTCCATGCAGGAGACCGCGGTCGCGCGGAAACTGACGGTGGAGGAAAACGTCGAATTCTATGCCCGCCTGTCCGGACAGACCAGGGACGAGATCGAGGCGTCCAAAAAGTACGTGTATGCCGCCTTCGGGCTGGAGCAGGTCGCTAAAAAACAGGCGGCAAAGCTCTCCGGCGGCTGGCAGCGCAAATTGTCCATCGCCCTGGCGCTGGTCTCGAAGCCGAAGATCCTGTTTCTGGACGAACCCACGCTGGGCCTGGACGTCATCGCGCGGCGCGAGCTCTGGAAAACGATCCGGGAACTGAAGTCGCAGATGACGATCATCCTCACGACCCATTATATGGAGGAGGCGGAGGCGTTGTCCGACCGGATCGGCGTCATGAAAGCCGGAAAGCTGCTTTTTACAGGCACGAAGGACGAATTGTTCGCGCAGACCGGCAAAACGAGCGTGGAAGACGCGTTCATAGAGATCGTTGCGGGAGGTGAGTCGGATGCGTGAGTCGCTCGGACGGATAATTACGCTGACAAAACGAAATATCAAAGAGATCCTGCGCGATCCGCTGTCGCTGGTGCTGACAATGGCCCTGCCGCTGCTCATGGAGATCCTGTTTTACCTGATTTTCCACAAAATGACCGCGCAGTTCGAGATGAAATACCTGGCGCCCGGCATCGTCGTGTTTGCGCAGGCGTTCCTGACGCTGTTTACCGGGCTGCTGATCTCCTCCGACCGCCGGACTTCGTTTTTAACGCGGCTGTACGTGTCCCGCGCCCGGTCGTACGAATTCATCTTCGGGTACGCATTGGCGGTCCTGCCGCTCGCGCTCGCTCAATCGGTGCTCTTCTTCCTGGTAGGCGGCCTGTTCGATACGTCAATGTTCAGCGCGCGCCTCGTCCCGGCGATCCTGCTGAGCCTCGTGACGTCGCTGTTTTTCATTGCGGCCGGAATTTTGTTCGGGTCAATATGCAGCGAAAAGTCCATCGGCGGCGTCAGTTCCATCGTGATCTGCGGTCAATCGGTGCTTTCCGGTATGTGGTTCCCTGTCGAGGGCCTGAGCGGCGGCGTGCTCACACTGATGAACGTGCTGCCGTTCAAAAACGCCACGGCGCTCGTGCAGAACGTGATCGTCGGCGTCAACGACTCTTTCCGCGATCTCACCCGTCCTCTGCTGATCGTGCTGGGGTATACGGCGGTGATGTTCGTTGCGGCAATTCTGGCGTTCAGGAGAAAAATGAAGGCGGATTGAGCACCCTTCCTGCCGGACTGCCCGCCGCACTGCCGGGAATTGCTCGTTCAACCGCGTTCTCGCTCATTTTAAAAAGCGGAAATCTCAAAAAGTGGCGTTTGAAATGAGCAATAGACATGAAAAACCAGTCAGCCGGTCGGTCGGAAGAAGGCCCCGGATACAGAAAAAACAGCGCCCCGGTCGCAGTTGATCGGGGCGCCTCTTTTTCAGTTATCTTCAGCTTTCAGGCTGCAGGGTTCCGGCAATCAGGCTTCCGAATCCGGATTGTCGTCGTCGTTCAGGTAAGCGCTGCTGTCAGCGTTCGCGGACGCGTCGGCGTCATCGAAAATATCGTTGACCGTTGCCGGCGCGGGAGTACCCTCCACGTTGCCCTCGAACGTATCCAGCTCTTCGCCTTCCGCGTATTCGCCGTTCTCGTATGCCTCGTCGTCCTCGGCGGGTTCTTCTTTGCGGCGCAGCGCGGCCGGTACGTGATCCAGCGTGGTGACGTCGATCGTGATGTCGTTGTAGCGGCGCATACCGGTACCGGCGGGGATCAGTTTACCGATGATAACGTTCTCCTTGAGGCCAAGCAGGTAGTCGCGCTTGCCCTTGATGGCCGCTTCGGTGAGGATGCGCGTGGTCTCCTGGAATGACGCGGCGGACAGGAACGAATCGGTGCCCAGCGCCGCTTTGGTGATACCCAGCAGTGCGGGTTCCGCTTTGGCCAGCGCCTCTTCGGGTCTGCCGGCGCTGCGGAGCGCTTCGTTGGCGTCGAGCCATTCGAATTTGTCCACGACGCTGCCGTCCAGCAGGTTGGTCTCGCCCGGATCGGTGATGCGGACTTTGCGCATCATCTGACGCACGATGACTTCGATGTGGCGGTCGTTGATCTTAACACCCTGCAGATTGTACACTTTCTGTACTTCCTCGATGATGTAGTTCTGCACGCCCGCTTCGCCCAGGATGCGGATGATATCCTGCGGATTCACGGAGCCGCCCACGATCAGGTCGCCCTTCTTCACCGTCGCGCCGTCCTCGACCTTGAGCGTGACGCCCAGCGGGAAGCTGACGGTAAAGCTTTCGGTGCCGTCTTCGGAGTCAACGCGGACTTCCTTTTTCTTTCCGCTTTCGGTGATCGTTACGGTACCGTCGATCTCGGAGATCGTCGCGGCGCCCTTCGGTTTGCGGGCCTCGAACAGCTCTTCGACTCTGGGAAGACCCTGAGTGATATCGTCCGCGGAGGCAACGCCGCCCGTATGGAACGTTCTCATCGTCAGCTGCGTACCGGGCTCACCGATGGACTGGGCGGCAATTACGCCGACCGCGTCGCCGATGTTGGCGCGGGTGTGGGAAGCCAGGTTTGCGCCGTAGCACTTGCTGCACACGCCCAGACGGCTCTCGCACGCCATGACGGAGCGGACTTTGACCGATTCGATACCGGCCTTTTCGATCTTCTCCGCCAGATCGTCATTGATCAGCGTATCGGTATCGGCCAGCACTTCGCCGGTAGCGGGATCCACGACGTTCTCCGCCGGATAACGGCCGGAGATACGGGCAGCCAGCGGCACCAGCGGCGGCTGATCTTTGGATTCGGTGTTGGCAATGGCCTTGACCTCGAAATACCCCTTCGTGCCGCAGTCGTCCTCGCGGATGATGACCTCCTGGCTGACGTCAACGAGACGGCGCGTCAGGTAACCGGAGTCCGCGGTACGAAGCGCGGTATCGGACAACGTCTTTCTGGTACCGTGGCTGGAGATGAAGAACTCCAACACGTCCAGGCCTTCACGGAAGTTGGCCTTGATGGGGATCTCAATGGTACGTCCGGCCGTTGCCGACATCAGTCCGCGCATACCGGCCAGCTGCTTGATCTGGTTGATATTACCGCGGGCACCGGAGTCGGACATCATGTTGATGGGGTTGAACTCGCCCATGTTCTTTTTCAGGATCGCGGTCAGTTTATCGATCGCCTCGCTCCAGGTGCGGATAACGAGCTCGTGACGCTCTTCGTCGGTGATCCTGCCGCGGCGGTATTCGCGGGTGATCTTATCTACGAGCTTATCGGTCTCGTCGATGATCTCCTGCTTTTCCGGCGGCACGATGATATCCTCGATACCTACGGTGATGGCGCCGCGGGTGGAGAATTTGTAGCCCAGCGCTTTGATCTTGTCCAGCACTTCCGCGGTGACGGTGAGGCCGTGCACTTTGATGCAGCGGTCGAGGATATCGCCCAGCGTGCTCTTCTTGACCAGTTTGTTCATCTCCAGCACCAGCGCGTTCTCGCGTTTGGTGCGGTCAATAAAGCCCAGATCCTGCGGGATAGCTTCGTTGAAGATCAGTTTGCCCATGGTGGTGTCAATGATCTGTGTGATGCTCTGGCCCTCAAACTCGCCGGCGCGGCGAACTTTGATGGCGGTGTGCAGGTTGATCTCGCCCAGATCGTAAGCCAGCTTGGCTTCGTCGAAGGAAGAGAATACCGGCGCGTTTGTGTAATCCTTGTTCTTGACCAGCGTCAGGTAATAGGAACCCAGCACCATGTCCTGCGTAGGCACGGTGATCGGTTTGCCGTCCTTGGGCGCCAGCAGGTTGTTGGCGGACAGCATCAGTATGCGGGCCTCGGCCTGAGCTTCAGCGGACAGCGGCACGTGGATAGCCATCTGGTCGCCGTCGAAGTCGGCGTTGTACGCGGTACATACCAGCGGATGCAGCTTGAGCGCGTGGCCTTCCACCAGGATCGGCTCGAACGCCTGGATACCGAGGCGGTGCAGCGTCGGCGCGCGGTTCAGCAGCACGGGATGCTCTTTGATGATATCGTCCAGAATGTCCCAGACCTCCGGCGATACGCGCTCTACCATCTTGCGGGCGCTCTTGATGTTGATGGCTTTGCCCATGCTGACCAGTTTGCAGATGACGAAGGGCTTGAACAGCTCGATGGCCATTTCCTTCGGCACGCCGCACTGGTAGATCTTCAGCTCGGGACCGACAACGATAACGCTTCGGCCGGAGTAGTCGACGCGTTTGCCCAGCAGGTTCTGACGGAAGCGGCCCTGTTTGCCGCGCAGCATGTCGGACAGCGATTTGAGCGGGCGGTTGGAGGCGCCGGTGATGGCGCGGCCGCGGCGGCCGTTGTCCAGCAGGGCGTCAACAGCTTCCTGCAGCATGCGTTTTTCGTTGCGGACAATGACGCTCGGCGCTCTCAGTTCCAGCAGTCTCGCCAGACGGTTGTTGCGGTTGATCACGCGGCGGTACAGGTCGTTCAGGTCGGAGGTGGCAAATCTGCCGCCGTCCAGCTGTACCAGCGGACGCAGATCCGGCGGAATGACCGGGATAACGGTGAGGATCATCCATTCGGGGCGGTTGTGGGAGTCAATAAACGCCTGCACCACTTCCAGCCGCTTCAGCAGCGCAGCTTTCTTCTGCTGCACGGTCTGGCTGACCTTCTCTTTTTCCTGGTTGTCCAGCTCTTCGATCTGGCTCTTCAGCTCATCTCTCAGGGGCTCCAGCTTGATCTCTTCCAGCAGACGGCGGATCGCTTCCGCACCCATCTGCGCGTTGAAAGAGTACGCGCCGAAGTCTTTGACCGCTTTCTGGTAATCGTGTTCGTTGAGGATCTGCTTGTACTCCAGCGCGGTCTTGCCCGGATCGAGCACAACGTACGCCGCGAAGTACAGCACGCGCTCCAGATCCTTCGGCTTCATGTCCAGCAGGAGGCCGATGCGGCAGGGCGTGCCTTTAAAGAACCAGATGTGAGATACCGGGGCGGCCAGCTGAATGTGGCCCATGCGGGTACGGCGCACTTTGGAACTGGTGACTTCCACGCCGCATTTGTCGCATACGATGCCGCGGTAACGGTTTTTCTTGTACTTGCCGCAATGGCACTCGCCGTCCTTGGTGGGGCCAAAGATACGTTCGCAGTAAAGACCGTCTTTCTCGGGCTTGAGGGTTCTGTAATTTATAGTCTCGGCTTTTTTGACCTCGCCGTGGGACCATTTAAGTATAGTTTCGGGAGAAGCAAGACCGATCTGAATCGATTCGAAATTGTTAAAATCTACCATATTACTTCACCTTCCTTGATCAATAGTTGTCCGAGCCGTCTTCGTCCCGGTCGGCGGAAGCGTTTTCCTCCAGCTGGGCGCGGTACTCGGCTTCGCCGTCCGCTTCGTCAATGACGTCGGGATCCAGCTCGTCCATGCCGGAGATGCCGCTATTGTCCGTGGCGTCGCTGCCGTAGTTGCTGCCCTCGTCGGCATACTCGTCATCGCTGAGCCCGAAGGCGCTGGAGATGTTGCCGTTGTCGTCGAGGAAGCTGTAGAAGTCGGGGTTGTCCACGTCGGATCTGGTGCGGTACTTGTCGGGATTCTTGATGTAATCCTCTTCGGTCTCCCGCAGCGGGATCTCCTCGCCGCCTTTCTGGAAGACTTTCACGTCCAGCGCCAGGCTCTGCAGCTCTTTGATGAGGACTTTGAAGGATTCGGGGATGCCGGGCTCCGGCACGTTCTCGCCCTTCACGATCGCTTCGTAGGTCTTCACGCGGCCGACGGTATCGTCGGATTTGATGGTGAGGATCTCCTGCAGCGTGTACGCGGCGCCGTAAGCTTCCAGCGCCCAGACTTCCATTTCGCCGAAGCGCTGGCCGCCGAACTGCGCTTTGCCGCCCAGAGGCTGCTGCGTGACCATGGAGTAGGGACCCGTGGAGCGCGCGTGCATCTTGTCATCGACCAGGTGATGCAGCTTGAGGTAGTACATGTAACCGACGGTGACGCGGTTCTCGAAGGGTTCGCCGGTGCGGCCGTCGTACAGCACGGTCTTGCCGTCCTGCTCTTTGCCCGCCAGTTTGAGGGTCTCGAGAATATCCTTCTCGGAGGCGCCGTCGAATACGGGAGTGGCGATCTTCCAGCCCAGTGCTTTGGCCGCGTAGCCCAGGTGGACTTCCAGCACCTGCCCGATGTTCATTCGGGAAGGCACGCCCAGCGGGTTCAGCACGATCTCCAGCGGAGTGCCGTCGGGCAGGAAAGGCATATCCTCTTCAGGCAGTACGCGGGAGACGACACCTTTGTTTCCGTGACGTCCGGCCATTTTGTCGCCGACGGTGATCTTTCTCTTCTGGGCAACGTACACGCGGATCATCCGGTTCACGCCGGGGTCAAGCTCGCTGTCGGTCTCGCGGGTGAATTCCTTGACGTCAACGACGATTCCGTAGGAACCGTGCGGCACTCTCAGTGAGGTGTCGCGGACGTCTCTGGCCTTCTCGCCGAAGATGGCGCGCAGCAGGCGCTCCTCGGGAGTGAGCTCGGTCTCGCCCTTGGGCGTGACTTTACCGACCAGAATATCTCCGGCGCGGACTTCGGAGCCCACGATGATGATACCGGTGGCATCCAGCATCTTGCGGGCGTCGTCGCCGATGTGCGGCACTTCGGGAGTGATCTCTTCGGGTCCCAGCTTGGTGTCGCGGGCTTCGCACTCGTATTCTTCAATATGTATAGAAGTGTACGCGTCTTCCTTCACCAGTTTCTCGCTGATGAGGACGGCGTCTTCGTAGTTGTAGCCTTCCCAGGTCATGAAGCCGATCAGGGTGTTGCGGCCCAGCGCGATCTCGCCGTGATCCGTTGACGGACCGTCCGCGATAACGTCGCCTTCTTCGACCCACTCGTCAAATTTGACCACGGGGCGCTGGTTGATGCACGTTGCCTGGTTGGAACGCATGAACTTGAGCAGTTTGTACGTATCGATCGTACCGTCTTCGCGCTGTATCACGATCTCGCGTCCGGACACGTTCTTCACGCGGCCGGCGGCTTTGGCGAGGACAACGGCTCCGGAGTCGTGCGCCGCCTTGTATTCGATACCGGTGGCAACGATCGGCGCCTGCGTTCTCATCAGCGGCACCGCCTGGCGCTGCATGTTGGATCCCATCAGGGCGCGGGACGCGTCGTCGTTCTCGAGGAACGGGATCATAGCGGCGGCAACGGATACGACCTGCTTGGGCGAAACGTCCATGTAGTCGACCTGCTCCGGCGGCACTTCGATGAACTGATCGCGGAAACGGCAGACAACTTTCTTATTAAGGAAGCGGCCCTGCTCGTCCAGCGGCTCGTTGGCCTGCGCCACGATGTACTGGTCTTCCATGTCGGCCATCAGGTAGTCGATGCGGCTGGTCACGCAGCCGGTCTCTTTATCGTACTTGCGGTACGGCGCCTCGATGAAGCCGTACTCGTTGATGCGGGCATAAGTGGAGAGCGAACCGATCAGACCGATGTTGGGACCTTCAGGCGTCTCGATGGGGCACATTCTGCCGTAGTGGGAGTAGTGCACGTCGCGGACTTCGAAGGTGGCGCGGTCGCGGTTCAGGCCGCCGGGGCCCAGCGCGGAAAGACGGCGCTTGTTGGCCAGTTCGGCCAGCGGGTTGGTCTGATCCATGAACTGGGACAACTGCGAAGATCCGAAGAATTCGCGGATGGCGGAGGAAACGGCGCGGGTGTTGACAATGGCCTGCGGCGTAACGATATCGCGGTCCAGCGTGTTCATCTTCTCGCGGACGGTCTTGTCCATGCGGGAGAGACCGATGCGGAACTGGTTCTGCAGCAGTTCGCCGACGCAGCGGATGCGGCGGTTGCCCAGGTGGTCAATGTCGTCGACGTTGCCCACTTCGCGATCCAGATTCAGCAGGTAGCTGAAGGATGCGATCACGTCGTCCAGAGTGAGGTGTCTCGGCACCAGCTCGGCGGCACGGGCGATCACTTCTTTTTTGAGCAGCTCTTCATCGTCGCCGCACGCATCGAGGATCTCCTGCAGCACAGGCAGATACACGCGCTCTTTGATGCCCGCTTCCATGGGATCGAAGGAAACGTAGCCGTCGAGTTTGACGGTGTTGTTGCCGATGACCTTGCAGGGGTTGCTGGGGGTGTTGACGTAAACGGCGTTGACGCCGGCGTCCTGGATCTGCTCGGCCTGCTCGCGGGTGATGACCGTACCGGCTTCGGCAATGATCTCACCGGTGTTGGGATCGATCACGTCTGCGCACAGTTCGCGGCCGGCGATGCGGGCGTACAGCGAAAGCTTCTTATTGAATTTATAGCGGCCTACTTTGGAAAGGTCGTAGCGCTTGTCCTCGAAGAACATGCCGGTCAGCCAGCTGCGCGCGTTTTCCACGATGGCGGGCTCGCCGGGACGGATCTTTTTGTAGATCTCCAGCAGCGCTTCTTCGGTGGAATTCAGAGTGTCTTTCTGCAGCGTGTTGGTGAGGCGCTCGTCGATGAGGAGCAGCTCTTCGAAGTTTTCGGCGTATTTGGGGGCCAGCTGGGACACATTGACCGAGAACAGGTTCAGGATGTCGTCGTTGGTGCCGTAGCCGAACGCGCGGAACAGCATCGTGGCCGGGACCTTGCGGTTGCGGTCGACGCGGGCATGGATGCACTCGTTATAGTCGATCTCGTATTCCAGCCAGGCGCCGCGGTTGGGGATGAGCGTGGTGGCCGTAGTGGTCTTGCCCTTGGCTTTGTCGAAAGATTTCTCGTAGTACGCGCCGGGGGAACGGACCAGCTGGCTGACGATGACGCGCTCCGCGCCGTTCATGATGAACGTGCCGCTGTCGGTCATGAGCGGGAAATCGCCGAAGAACAGGGTGTCTTCTTTGATGACGCCGGTCTCTTTATTAATGACGCGCACGCGCACGTTAAGGGGCGCGGAATACGTGGAATCGCGCTCCTTGTTTTCTTCTATCGTGTATTTCGGCTTGTCGTCGAGTTTGTAGTCAACGAACTCGAGCACGAGGTTGCCGGTATAATCTGTGATTGGCGAGAAGTCTTTGAAGATTTCTTTGAGTCCGACTTCCAGGAAATGACGGTACGAGTCTTTCTGGATAGCGATAAGGTTCGGCATCTCAAGGATCTCCTGGATCCTCGAGTAGCTCTGTCTCTCGGTTTTACCATATTTTACGGTATGCACCATAGCAGAAGATCACCCCATATGTTGTATTGCTTTGCTTGCGTGTAACTTCCCGCTTGAATCCGGCGGCGCACTGTGTTACAATACGCTCACCTGTTCCCTTTCGGGGTCAATTTTCTTGCGTTTTCCGCTCCGTTTCCGCCCTTTTCGGAGGGTGGGTCCACCGAGCGTGAGATTACAACGCAGTTTGACATTATATCATATAGTAATCAATATGTCAATGCATATTTTGCCCGATTTTGCAAGGGGCAATTTATTAAATTTTTGTAAATTTTACCGGCGTGCAGCGAGGTTGCGTTGCGATTGTGTTAATTAAATGTAACAAATTTGTAAACTTTCCGCCGGTCCGACGTACCTGCCTGCTCTAAGGGCTGCTGTGCTTACTTTTTGACATGCCGGTAAACGCTCGATCATCGCCTGCTGCACTGCCCGGAAGCGCTCGTTCAACCGCATTCTCGCTCATTCAACCGCATTCTCGCTCATTCATCCGCATTCTCGCTCATTTTTTTTCGGCGTTTTTCAGTTTCCTTAACAAAAAACGCAATATCTGTTTTTTTATGCAATTTCATGCTCATTTTTCAGCCCGCAGCGCGCATGCAAGATGTCAATTATGGTCGATTTTCTCTCTTTGAACCTCTTTTCCGGCCTCGGTGCACTTCTGCAGCACTTCTGCTGCACTTCAGAGGTGTTTCAGAAATGCGTTATGGATCCTCAAGGTGGTTTCAGGGGACTCACGGACGTTGACTCATGCGTTTGACCGGTCAGAGAAGGCGCCCGACGAGGATAAAAAATGACAATTTGCGTATTTTATTCCATTTTCCGAAAAAGCAGTATGTTGAGAAGGCGCCCGGGGCCGTTGCCCGGTCAATTGACATCACGGAAGGGCGGCGCCCGGTGCCGGACATTGTCCCGGACGGTCGGCGCCCGGAGCCGGACATTGTCCCAAACGGTCGGAACCTGACGAAAGCCGGCCGGTAAGCCTTGGTTTTCACAGAATCAGGAAAAGAGCCGAAAAGGGTCTCTTCTGAAAATTCGTTGACAACGCGCCCCGAAAGATGATAAACTGATCATACTCATAATTGTCCGGCGTACCGCCGGAAACATTAAAGGAGGAAAAAACATGAAAAAGATTTTTGCAATGCTCATTGCAGTTGCAGTCCTTCTCTCGCTTGCAGTTATCGGAGTGTCCGCCGATGAAGGCCGCTACGTGTACAACCACACCGGCGACCCTAACCTTGCGGATCCCTTCAACTCTTCGATGAGAATCGGTCACGACTCACCGACTACCGTGACTGTCCAGTTCCAGACCGACGTCAGCTTCAGCAAAGTGTTTTTCCCCAAGATCTGGTGCAAAGCTCATTCTGAGGTCACGATCGAGATCCTTTCCGGTGAAGAAGTTGTTGCTTCCAAAACCTTCGAGGCTTACAACGAAGCTAACGGCAGCGGCGACATCGATAACGTCGAAGTAGATTTCGGAAAAACCGTTCCCGCCGGTCCCTACACCCTTCGCGCTTCCGTTCCCGATGACTTCTACGCTTTCTTCTGCTACGGCGCCGATCCGCTTTCTGAAGAATACCTCGTCTTCGAGCGCGGCGACAGCTACTTCGGTCTCTGGACCACTGACGCCGGAGAAGGCTTCGTTGCCATCGGTTCCGAAGTTCCCGGCGGAGAGACTCCTTCTTTCCAGCTTCACGGCGCTTCCTTCGACACCATTTACGTCAACGACGTTATGAACTTCGGAAAAGACGACGGCGCTGCTTCGACCAAGCTTGACGAAGTAGGCAGAACCATCGACGGTTCCGACGGCAGCGTTCAGACCATCCGCATTCGCGGCTGGATCGGCTTTGAAAGCGAGATCGACGTGCTCGGTTACCAGATCAACGGCGAAAACACCTTTGGCGAATTCAAAGTTGCTCCCGAACCAGCAGTTACCGATCCTGCCAACGGCGGCCAGTATGCGACCAGATTTGATATGACCATTGACGTTTCCAACCTTAAGGGCACCAACAAGATCGTCGCAGTGGCCAAACTTGCCGACGGCACGATCGTGAAGATCGACGAGAACGTCAGCGCCAACGGCGCCGGCACCACTCCGAACACCAGCTTCACCTACGTTGGTCCTGCTGACGACAACGTCCAGACCGGCGATATGACTGTGGCTATGTTCGCTGTCATCGCGGTCCTCGCGCTCAGCGCGGCTGTGGTTTTCGCAAAGAAAAGATCCTTCTGATATTTAATATCTGAAGATCAGTAAGTACTTTTAAGGGACCCGCTTTTTCGGATGCGGGTCCTTTTTATTTGGTGCACGGCTGGTCTTGGCCGGCTGATTCTTCATGTCTCTTGCTCATTTCAAACGCCGGTTTTTGGAAAAAGTGGGACAAAAAATCTTATTTGAGCAATTTTGTCCCACCTCGGGCGCCTTCTGAGAAGGACCGACGGGACAATGCCGCTTTCAACACGGCCTCATGCCGCTTTTGACCCGGCGGCAATGGGACAAAAAATTCCTTTTCCCGCTTTTTTGTCCCACTTTTCGCGCTCCGGAAGGAGGATCCGGTCCCGGAGATGCAGCCATGAGTGCGGCGATGCAGCCGTGAGTGGGACAAAAAAACTCAAATTTGGTTTTTTGTCCCACTTTTCGAGAATTCTCCTTTTTAAAATGAGCGAGAGCCGCGGATGAACGTATTCACGTATTCACGGAATTAGGAAAAGAGCCTCAAAGCATATTTTGTTGATATTTAGCGCGCAATATGCTACAATTCCGTCAACGAACGCCAAACCGGATCAAAAACGATCCATTGCCAACCAAAGAAAAGGAGCGTAAAAATGGCTACAAAGAAAGACAACAACGCGGCGCAGGATGCCGCGGCAAAGGCGCTGGCCGCAGTCCAGGCCAAAAAGAGTGCTGAAAAAGCAAAAGTGCAGCACAACATTACCCACGTTGAGCAGCAGACCGTCGGAAAGACCGAACTGCTGGCTGTTACCCGCAAAAACGCAATGCCCTACCGCGTTGCCGCCATCATCCTGTGGATCCTGGCCATCGCTTTTGAAGTACTTGCCATCCTGTTCTTCAAAAAAGTGATCAAATGGGACTTTGCCCTCAAAAATCCCGGCTATTACATCAGCTGGATCGTCTGCATCGTGCTTGACTTCATCTGCGTTATGGTCGGCTCGCTGCTGTGGAAAAAGGCCAACCACCTTGACCCCGCCTCCGCGAAAAACAAGACGAAATTCTGGCTGCACAACAACCTGGGCGTGATCGTCGCGGTCATTGCCTTCGCGCCGTTCATCATTTTCGTGCTGACGGACAAAAAAGCCGACAAACAGTCCAAAACCATCGCGACCGTCATTGCCGCTGTGCTGATCATTGCCGCCGTGCTGGTGGGCATCGACTGGAATCCCGTATCGCAGGAACAGATGCTTGAAGAAGCCGGCATCGATACCGGCGCCGTTTACGAGCACGTTTACTGGACCAAGGGCGGCAAAGTCTATCATCTGTACGAGGATTGCGGCCACCTGAACAATTCGTCCGACCTGCTGGAAGGCACTTCCCAGGCCGCGGTCGAGAACGGCAAGACCCGCATGTGCCAGGACTGCTACAGCCGCGGCGTTAAAGAGGGCCTGATCATCGAGGAGAACAACGACGACAAGATCGAGACCCCGACCGACGAGGTCGTGCCGGTGGAGTAAACGCCCCGGTCAACGGACCGCTTATCTGACCAAAAATCCGCAGTCGATCCGGCTGCGGGTTTTTCTTTGCCCGGACGGAAGAAGTTAGCCACGGGAGATGTTTGTTGACTTCAAACATGAAAAAAGAGTATACTTTGAGGCAGAAAGCAACTGCTGAAAAAACACATTAGGAGATCATTTACCATGTACACACCGGACGGCAAAGAGCTAGAGCGCAAGCTTAACGCTGCGGTCGACAAAGGATTCGAGGAAGGCCTGTATTGCGGCATCGCGCTGCGCGTACTGCAGAACGGCGAAACGGTCGCGGAAGTCATAAAAGGCGTCAGCGATATGGACTCCCGGGCGGAAGTTACCGGAGACACCATGTTCCGGCTGGCATCGATGACCAAGCCGGTAACGGCGGCGGCGGTATTGTCCGCGCAGGACAAAGGCCTGCTGGACCTGTTTGACCCCGTATACAAATACCTGCCCGACTTCCGCGAAATGTGGGTCGGAAAATTGGAAAAACACGAAGACGGCAGCGTTGACGTCGTGCCCGCTGAAAAAGCCAAAAAGCCGCTGCGCATACACCACCTGCACAGCCACGTGAACGGCATCTGCTCCGGCGAAGTTGGAAACTTCCAGTACGACCGCATCCCCCTTGCCGACAAACAGTCGCTGGCCGCGCTCACCGAATGGATGGGCAAAAACCTGCTGCTGGATTTCCAGCCTGACGAAGTGACCGGGTACAGCGGCGTGGCGGCGCAGGACGTTGCCGCCCGCATCGTGGAACTCGTGTCCGGAATGCCCTTCGACGAGTACGTTCAGAAAACGATCATGGACCCGCTGGGCGTCACCGACATCACATTCCATCCCACAGACGAACAGTGGGGACGCATGATGTGCATGCACGCCCGGGACGCGGAAGGCCGCAGTTTCATGGACGATTCGCTGGGCCGCACCACGTTTGAGCGCTTCCCCATCACATATTTCAGCGGCGGCGCGTCCCTTTGCGGCACGCTGAACGCCTACACAAAATTCGCCGAAATGCTGCGGCAGGGCGGCGAGTACGGCGGCAGACGCATCCTCTCCCGCGCGGCCGTCGGTCAGATGCAGACGCCGTGGCCGCTGCCCGGCACAGTTGGCATCGGGCCGGTGGAGACCTGGGGGCTGGGCGTGCGCGTTGTCCGCGACGGGCATCCGTGGCTGCCTTCGGGCGTCTTCGGCTGGAGCGGCGCGTACGGCACGCATTTCTGGATCGATCCCGCCAACAACATCACCGCCATAATGATGCGCAACTCCCGCGTTGACGGCGGCGCCGGCGCGGCGGCAACGCTCCGGTTCGAAAAAGCCGTTTACGACTATAAAGATTGACCCCGATACCGACAACACATACCGACCGCAAAGCTCGGCAATTCACGAAAGGACAACGACCATGGAACTCAGCAACATCTACACCTGCGACCCCAACGAGAAACCTCTGGACAATCTGGTTGCCGACGGCGGCTTCGTCGGCATTTTCCGCACCATCGCGGTGATCGGCGACAGCCTTTCCTCCGGCGAGCTCGAAGCCCGCGACGTGGGCAGCCCCACCACCTACCACGACTGGTTCGACTACTCCTGGGGCCAGTACCTCGCGCGCCTCGCCGGCACGAAGGTCTACAACTTCTCCCGCGGCGGCATGACCGCTTCCGAGTACTGCAACAGCTACGCGGACGCCATGGGCTGGTGGAACAAGGACAAACTCGCGCAGGCCTACCTGATCGCCATGGGCTGCAACGACATCTTCGGCCTGAATCAGGAAATGGGCAGCGTGGCGGAGGACGTGAAGGACAACTGGCACTACAACAATCCGACGTTCTGCGGCTACTACGCCCGCATGATCCAGCACTACAAAGAGCTGCAGCCGGAGGCCAAATTCTTCCTGATCACCATGCCCCGCGAGCCGGCAAACACCGATACGGAGCGCGACATTGAGAACAAGCGCATTGCCCACCGGCAGCTGATGTACGATCTGGCGGCGCATTTTGACAACACGTACGTGATCGACCTGCACGACTACGCGCCCGAATACGATGCAAATTTCAAACGGATGTTCTTCACCAGCGGCCACATGAACGCGGCGGGCTACCTGCTCACCGCCAAAATGGTGGCGTCGTACATGGACTACATCATCCGGCACGACATTGACAATTTCAACCAGTCCGGCCTCATCGGCACCGGCTTCCATTTCTGCGGGTGACAACCGCTTTACAGGACCCGGCCTGCGAAGCCGTAATGAATTTAAAAAGGCATTTATTTCGCGGCGAGCGGAATAAATGCCTTTCTGAGTTTTGGTTCAATGCTCTTTGCCATGGTCATTCTCCCTTTGCTTTTTGTATCAGTAATTAAAAAAGTCTTGATTAAACCGGTACTTTCCTTTTCCTGCGCCGATCACAGGAACGATCGCTCCGATTGACAGAAGCTTGTTCAGTATCTCCGAAGCAGGGGATTTGGTGATTTCAAGCTCTCTTGCTATATCCATTCTCCCAAATGGTTTGTCAAGCCCAAAACGATCCATTAATTTTAAGATATTGTTGGTTGATCGAACGGATATTCCGGCGCTTGTCAACTTGTCAAAGTCCTGTTTAATCTCAGCAGAGTCCTGTTTGACGGACTCAGAGTCCTGTTTAAGCCTTCCGCTAATATGCATCGTCCTGTTTTGCAGCAGATTGTTCTCGCCTAATAGAAGATTTCTCAAAAACAGTTCAAGAAATTCCGTCGTTTCATGAACACCTTTTTGCAAATTGTTGTAGTTGGCACGCACCATAGCGTTGCGGAAATACCAGGCATTTTTAGCAAAAATATCATTAGTCACGTCAAAACCGAGCGATTGCAGATATTTGATGAAAAACACCGCCGTCGTGCGGGTGTTGCCCTCGCCGAAAACATGAATCTGCCAGAGACGCGAGATAAAGCGCGCCAAATGACGGATGACTTCAGTTATTGACAGACCGGAATAGTCAAATTCTTTTTCTTGCAAAATATCATATTCAAGTGTCGCACGAAGTTCAGTCGCCCCTCCGTATGTCACCGTATCACCGTTAAGAACCCATTCTTTCTTTGTTATGTTGTAATCGCGGATCGTTCCGGCGTGTTTATAGATGCCTTCGAACAGTCGATAATGAGTCGACAGATACTGTGCCACAGAAAAGGTAAAGCCCTTTTCCGCGAGGATCCCGGTAATGCGCGACGAAACCTTGTCCGCTTCTTCGGTGTGAGGCACTTCTCTCTTTCGTTCTGTCTTGTAATATGATTCGATCAGCGCCTGAGCCTCGCTGAGCGTGATCTCGCCCTCAATATTCTTGACAGCAGTCTCCTTCAGATAATCGGAAGTTTTCAGCCCATCCACCGCCTGAAGTCCGATTGCTGTATGCCAGGCATAACTCCGTTCTCGCTTCGAGGGATCAGCTTCTCGCTGATACTCCTCGAAAGGGTCTTGATTTGGAAGTTTAATATTCTTTTCCATTAGGACCTCCGTTGTAATGAATTCCAGTTAACTGATCTCAGCAATAAACGGCAATAAGATGAACCACGATTTAAACGGCGCACGCCGCCCTGATCTTTTCCACCGCGGCCGCGAGCACGTTGTCCGGTATGTTCAGCGCGGGCATGAGCCGCACCTTGTCTTTCGCCGTCAGGCACAGCACGCCGTCGTTTATCAGCCTGCTCACGATCTCCGGAGCAGGCTTTACTGTTTTGAGCCCGATCAGCAGACCCAGGCCGGTCACCGCGGTTATCCCCGGCGCGCCGGAGAACTCGTGCATCATATAATCAGATTTTGCCTTGACCCCCGCCAGCAGTTCGTCGTCGATCCGCGACAGGATCGACAGCGCCGCCGCGCAGCAGACCGGATTGCCGCCGAACGTCGACCCGTGATCGCCGAAGCCCAGCACGTCCTGCGCCTTTTCACCGATCATTGTCGCGCCCAGAGGCAGACCGCCCGCGAGCCCCTTCGCCGTTGACACCACGTCGGGCGTGATCCCGTACTGCATGTACGAATAAAGCGTTCCGGTGCGGCCGTTGCCCGTCTGCACCTCATCGACGATAAGGATAATATCATTTGCGCGGCAGAACTGCTCCAGCCGCACCGCAAACTCCCGCGGTATAGGCAGCACGCCGCCCTCTCCCTGCACGCACTCGATCATCACCGCGGCGATCTTCTTCTGCTTCGCCAGCCGCTCCAGCGCGGCCATATCTCCGGCGTCAATACTTTCGAACCCCGGCGTCAGCGGCCGGAACAGTTCGTGATAGTGCTCCTGCCCCGTGGCGGCGAGCGTGGTCAACGTCCGCCCGTGGAAGCTGTTGTTCAGCGTCACCACCGTGAAGCAATCGGCACCGTGCTTCTCCGCCGCGTATTTGCGCGCCACTTTGATCGCGCATTCGTTGGCCTCGGCGCCCGAATTGGAGAAGAACACTTTTTTCATGCCGGTGCGCAGACAGAGCTGCTCCGCCAGCAGCGCGCAGGGCTCGGTATAGTACAGGTTCGACATATGCTGCACTTTGCCTATCTGTTCGATGATCGCGCGCTGCCACTCGTCATCCGCGATGCCGAACGCCGTGACGCCGATGCCGCAGCCCATGTCGATGTATTGTTTGCCCTGCGCGTCGGTCACCACGGAGCCTTTGCCGCTCACGATCTCCACCGGAAAACGGTTGTATGTGCGGGCAACATATTTTTTATCGGTCTCGATTATGCTCATTGTCGTTCACTCCTCGCCGCCGTTCCGCGGACAATAATTATCCGCGCCGGTTCACTTCTGCTCCGGGTCCCCGGACACCATCGTACCGGCGCCCTCGTCGGTAAGCAGCTCCATCAATATAGAATGCGGCACGCGGCCGTCCATTATGATAACATGTCTGACCCCCTGGCGGATGGCGTCGATGCAGCACTCCACCTTCGGGATCATTCCGCCGGAGATAATGCCGCTGCGGCGCAGTTCCGCCGCCTCGCTCACCGTGATCTCGGGGATGAGGGTGTTGACGTCGCTGCGGTCCCGCAGGATACCGGCGATGTCCGTCATCATGATCAGGCGTTCCGCCCCCAGGGCGCCCGCGATCCGCGCCGCGGCGGTGTCTCCGTTAATATTGTAAGTGTTGCCTTCCCGGTCGCAGCCGATGGTTGAAATGACCGGAATGTAGCCGCGTTCCAGCAGGTCGCGCACGGGTCCGATATGGACCGCCGTGATCTCGCCCACGTAGCCCAGCCGCGCGTCCTTGACCCGCGCCTCGATCAGGTGTCCGTCGATGCCCGACAGCCCCACGGCTCTGCCGCCGCGGTTCTCCAGCAGGTTGACCAGGGTCTTGTTCACCTTGCCCGCCAGCACCATCTGCACGATATCCACCGTTTCTTTGTCCGTCACTCTCAGTCCGTCGATGAATTCCGGCTGTTTGCCCAGCCGCTGCATCATCTCGCTGATCTCGGGACCGCCGCCGTGGATCAGGACGACTTTCACGCCGATCAGCCATAAAAGCACGATGTCTTCCATCACCTGGAGCTTCAGCGTTTCGTTCACCATGGCGTTGCCGCCGTATTTGATCACGACGGTCTTGCCGTTGTACTGTTTTATGTACGGCAGCGCCTGGGTCAACACCTCGGCGCGGTCCGCGTTGGATAATCCGTTCAGCATTGCCGGTCCCTCTCCCCGCAGATCTGCGGCGTCAATTCATCAGGTTCGGTAGTCTCCGTTTATTTTCACATAATCGTACGTCAGGTCGCAGCCCCAGGCCGTGGCCGCCGCGCTGCCGGCGTTCAGCCCGACCAGTATTTCGATCTCCGCTTCCGAAAGGATCTTTTTGGCTTCAGCCTCCGAAAAAGGTACGCCGGCACCGTTTTTGCACACTTCCACCGTGCCCGCGGCAGAACGGAAGCTGACGTCGATCCGGTCCACGTCCACGTCCGCGCCGCTGTATCCGATGGCGCACAGCACACGGCCCCAGTTCGCGTCCGCGCCGAACATTGCCGCTTTCAGCAGGCTGGAACAAATGACGCTGCGCGCCACAGTGCGCGCCGTATTGACGTCCTTCGCCCCGCTGACTTTGCATTCCAGCAGTTTCGTGGCGCCTTCGCCGTCCGCCGCGATCATGCGGCAGAGCTTGACCGTGACCGCGTTCAGCGCGGCCTTGAACTCGTCGAAAGCGGCGCCTTCGGCGTCGATCAATTCGTTGCCCGCGAGCCCGTTGGCCAGCACCGACACCATATCGTTGGTGGACGTGTCGCCGTCAACAGATATCATATTGAACGTACCGTCAACGACCTCCGTGAGCGCTTTCCGCAGCATTTCTGGGCATATCGCCGCGTCGGAGGTGATAAACACCAGCATCGTGGCCATGTTCGGGTGGATCATCCCGCTGCCTTTGGCCATTCCGCCGATCCGGCAGCGTTTGCCGCCCAGCTCAAACTCCACCGCCGCCTCTTTGCGCCGGGTATCGGTGGTCATTATGCCTTCCGCGGCCGCGGCGTTTCCGGTGCGCCGAAGCCCTTCCGCCAGCGGTTTCATTCCGGCGGCAATGGGCGCGATGTCCAAAGGCTGTCCGATGACGCCGGTGGAGGCAACGACCACGTCCTCCGGAGCGATCTTAAGCGCCTCCGCGGTCAACCGGCACATTTCCTCCGCGATCTGTATTCCGTCGGCGTTGCAGGTATTGGCGTTGCCGCTGTTGCAGATCACCGCCTGCGCCGTGCCGTTTTCGATGTTCCGCTTCGTGACCGTCAGCGGAGCGCCTTTGACCAGATTGGTGGTGTACACCGCCGCTGCCGCCGCGGGCACCTTGCTGTATATGAGCGAAAGGTCTTTTTTGTCCCGGTTTTTGCGGATCCCGCAATGGATGCCGCCCGCTTTGAACCCCTTCGCGGCACATACGCCGCCGTCAATAAATTTCATGATCGATTTCCCTTCCCCGATGATCCGGTATCGTCAACCGTCAACGCCGCATTCAGCCCGCTCAGTTCGTCGAGCCCCAGCACGATGTTCATATTCTGTATCGCGGCGCCCGACGCGCCTTTGCCCAGGTTGTCAAACAGCGCCACCGCCAGCATGCGCTCGCCTTCGCCGCACACGGTAACGGCCATATCGTCCCGGCCCGCGAACTTTCCGGCGGAGATAAATCCGCCGTCGTCGAGCCCGTCCGCGAACCGCACCGCGCCGGTCGTATAATATTCTCTGTAAATTTCCGCGATCTGTTCTCTGTTCGCCCCGGTCAGACTCTGCCGGAGCGGCACCGTCACCGCCATGCCGGAATAGAACGCGCCCACCACCGGGCAGAACACCGGTTCGTTGTCCAGCCCGCAGATCTTCCGCATCTCGGGCAGGTGTTTGTGCGTCTGGGACAAGCCGTACATCCGCGGCGCCTGCAGGAGCACGGCCGCGTCCGGGTCATCGTAGTCGGCGATCATTTTTTTGCCCCCGCCCGAATAGCCCGTGAGCGAGAAGCAATCCAGCAGGCTGTCCTTCGGCAGGACCCCCGCCTGCACCAGCGGCGCGACCAGCGCCACGAAACCGCCCGCGTGGCAGCCCGGATTGGCGATCCGTTTCGACGCCATGATCTTATCCCGCTGTCCGCGCAGTTCCGGAAAACCGTACACCCAACCTTCCGCCGTCCGGTGCGCCGTGGATGTGTCAATGATCACCGTATCCGGATCCTGCACCATTCCGACCGCTTCCCGGGCCGCGTCGTCGGGCAGGCACAGAAAGACAACGTCGCTCGAATTGATCCGCTCCGCCCGGGCCGCGGGATCCTTCCTCAGCCCGTCGGGGATATCCACCAGTTCCAGCTCACCGCGCGCGGCCAGCCTTTCGCGTATTCTGAGGCCGGTCGTCCCGGCGCTGCCGTCAATAAATACCCTCGGTTTGCGCTTCATGTCCGCGTTCCTTCCCGCCGGTCTGTGGTCAATGTTCAGCGGAGCGCCCGGCGTTGTCAACGCTCCTGCCGGATATTATAAACCAGTAGCGGGCAGGTTTCAATACTTTATTCACAAAAAAGAATAAAACCAGCAATTATTC
>CACZOW010000156.1 GCA_902782885.1 uncultured Ruminococcus sp.
AATGTAAGCGTCCTCGCCCTGCGCCCGGAGCACTTCCAGCGCCTTCTCTTCCTGCCCGCGCGCCACGGTGATGCACATTCCTACGCCCATATTGAAAGTGTTGAACATATCGCGCTCGGAAATATTTCCGGTGCTGGCGATAAGTTCAAATATCGGCAGCACCTTCACCGCCGCGCGGTCGATAACGGCGCACAGCCCTTCGGGCACGGACCGCGGAATATTCTCATAAAAACCGCCGCCGGTGATGTGGGATATGCCGCGCACGTCAACTTCTTCCAGCAGTTTCAGCACCGGCTTCACGTATATTTTCGTAGGCATGAGCAGCGTGTCCAGTACAGAAGCGCCGCCCAGTTCCTCCCGCGGCGCACGCAGTCCGGCCAGCGTTTCTTCATCTTCCGAACCTATGCCGAAGATCTTGCGCACCAGCGAAAAACCGTTGGAGTGCACGCCGGAAGACGGCAGCGCGATCAATACGTCGCCGGGCTCGGTGCGGGAATTCTGAATGATCTTTTTCTTATCCACGATACCGGTGGCGTAACCCGCGAGATCGTATTCGTTTTCCGGATAAAAGCCGGGCATCTCCGCGGTCTCGCCGCCGATCAGCGCCGCGCCGGACTGTATGCAGCCTTCGCAGACACCTTTAACGATCATGGCGATGCGCTCCGGCACGTTCTTGCCGCAGGCAATATAATCCAGGAAGAACAGCGGCCGGGCGCCGCAGCAAATGATGTCGTTGACGCACATAGCCACGCAGTCGATGCCCACCGTGTCGTGGCGGTCGGCAATAAAAGCCAGCTTCAGCTTTGTTCCCACGCCGTCCGTACCGGATACCAGCACCGGCTCCTGCATGCCGGTCAGATCCGGCTTAAACAGGCCGCCGAACCCGCCCACGTCGGAGCAGACGCCGGGCGTCAGCGTGCGGTCAATATGCTCTTTCATCAATTCCACCGAGCGGTATCCCGCCGTAATGTCAACGCCTGCCGCGGCGTAGCTGTCGGATCTCGACTGTTTATTCATAGTTTATTCCTTTCCGTTCCAGCAATATGTGCACAGTTTGCATTCATCCATTCCAATGGCCTCGACGATACCGTCGAGCGTCTGGAACTCCAGCGAGGCAAAATGGAATTTCTCGCTGATTGCCGAGCGCAGTTTGCGGCCGCGTTCGGTGCTGCCGTCACTGTATTCGTCAATATGATTGAAGCCTTCCTCGCCCTCCAGCTCCAGAATAGTGCGGCGGGCGATCAGTTCGAGGTCGCTGGTCGCGCGGGAGAAATTCAGGAATTTGCAGCCGTACATAATGGGCGGGCAGGCGGAGCGCATGTGCACCTCTTTGGCGCCGTTGTCGTACAGAAATTCCACGGTCTCCTTAAGCTGCGTGCCGCGCACGATGGAGTCGTCGACGAACAGCAGCTTTTTGTCCTGTATCAGTTCGTGCACGGGGATCTGCTTCATTTTGGCAACTTTGTCCCGCTCGATCTGGTTGGGCGGCATGAAGCTGCGCGGCCAGGTGGGCGTGTATTTGATGAACGGGCGGGCAAAAGGCACCCGGCTCTCGTTGGCGTAGCCGATGGCGTGAGGCGTGCCCGAATCCGGCACACCGCTGACGTAGTCAATATCCGCCGCGTTGCCCAGCTCCGCGTCGTGCTGCGCCATTATGCGGCCGTTGCGGTAGCGCATGGTCTCGACGTTGACGCCTTCGTAGTTGGAAGTGGGATAGCCGTAGTACGACCACAGGAACGCACAGATGCGCATCTGTTCCCGGGGCGGCGAAAGCGTCTCGATGCCGTCGGGCGACAGTTCCGCGATCTCTCCCGGTCCCAGTTCCCGCACGTACTCATAACCCAGCTTGTGACACGCGAAAGACTCAAAGGTCACGCAGTAGCCATTGTCGTTTTTGCCGATGATCATGGGCAGGCGGCCGACTTTGTCCCGGGCGGCAATTATATCGCCGTTGTCCCTGAGAATAAGTATCGAAGCGGTGCCCTCGATCATTTCCTGCGCGTACAGTATGCCGTCCCTGAAAGTGGTCTTCTGATTGATCAGCGCCGCCGTCAGTTCCGTGGAGTTCACCGCGCCGCCGGTCATGGCGTCAAAGTGATCGCCCGACGTGGCGAAGCAGCGCTCCAGCAGTTCGGCGCTGTTCAGGATCACGCCGGTCATGCAGATGGCGTACGTGCCCAGTCTGGAACGAATAAGTAAAGGCTGCGGATCGGTATCGCTGATACAGCCGATGGCAGCCCTTCCCTTCATTTCTTCGAAAATGTGTTCAAATTTGGTGCGGAACGGCGAGTTGACGATATTATGTATCACCCGCTGAAGTCCGATCTCCTCATCGTATGCCGCCATCCCGCCCCGGTGTGTACCAAGGTGAGAGTGGTAGTCCGTTCCGAAAAATACGTCGGCAATCGCGTCCTCACGGCACGTTGCCCCAAAATATCCGCCCATTGATCGACCTGCTTTCTGCGCCGCAGCAAAGCGGCACGGTGGGTGCCCGGGCAGCGCTCAGTGCCGCCCGGACACTTGTTCCCGGATATTTATTACTTTTTCTTCGTCTTGGCGAAGAACAGTTTGGACAGTTCCATAGGCTCGATATATTCGCCGCCGCGGTAAACGCGCATGTTGCCCGAAGCGATCTCGTCGATGAGCATTACTTTGCCCTCGGCATCGTACCCGAACTCGAATTTGATATCGTAAAGTTCGAGGCCGCGCGCTTTCATATCGTCCGCCACCACCGCGGTGATCTCTTTGGTCATTTTCCGGATAGCGTCGTACTGTACGCCGGTCATAACTTTCAGTGCCTTAAGGCCGTCTTTCGTTACCAGCGGATCGCCCTTGGCGTCATTCTTAAAGGTCATTTCCACGTAGTAGTCCAGCGGCGCGCCGTTTTCCACGTACTCGCTGTAGCGCCGGTAGAAACTGCCCACCGC
>CACZOW010000157.1 GCA_902782885.1 uncultured Ruminococcus sp.
ACAATTACGGCATGATCCTTTACAGCAACGAAAAAGAGTGCCGGCTGACGGTCAATAAAAACACCAGCGTCCGCGTCGGCGGCTCCGTGCAGTCAGTTTCCGTGCAGATCTCTCCCGATCAGGCGGGAGATATTCCGCCCGTAAATCTGCTCGGCTCATTAAAGGCATACTCCGAAAGCTCCGAGATACTGCGCGGCGTATTTTTCGAGGGCGGCGGTGAGCTTGAAACAGAATATCACGGGTATCCCGAAAATAATACTTTAGGCAACTGGGTGTATACTCTGATCGTAGACGATTATACAGCTTATATTCCGGCAACATACGTGGAATTCAGATAACGCGTGCCTGCCCGGGCTGGACCGGATTGACCGGCGGTGACAAAATGGAGAAAAAAGCAGGAAAACATTACGAGACCGAATTGCCCGCGGGATTCCGGGCGGTGTACAGCATTGACGCCACGAACAAAAAAACCGTCATAATAATGAATCTGGCTGCGCTGCTGATCGCCGTGGCGGTGGTGCTGCTGCACATGCTGCTGCTCGGATTCGGCACGGTAATACGCAGATTCCGCTTCACCGTGTGGCAGCTTTTGCTGTTTCTCGGCGTGGCGCTCGTATACGTCGTGCTGCATGAACTGGTGCACGGCCTGGTGTATTGGCTGTTCACCGGACGCAAGCTGAAATTCGGCTTCACCGGTACCGTAGCGTACTGCGGCGTGCCGGACATATACGTCTACCGTACGGCGTCGATGTGTGCCGTTATTGCGCCTTTTGCGGTGTTTCTGGTGATCTTTGCGCTGGGTTTCATACTGCTCAAAGATCCGGCAATGAAGATACTGGCAGCGATGCTGCAGGCGATCCATGTGAGCGGCTGCGTCGGCGACCTGTTCAATTTCGGACTGTATCTGTTCAGATTCCGCGATCCCCGCACGCTGATGCGCGATCCGGGACCCGCGCAGACGTTTTATCTGCCTGCACCGGGAGGAAACGATCCCGGCGCCCCGGCAGCCGTACCCGCTGCGGACAACGCGGCAAACTGACAAATAAAGGAGTTGATACCATGCGTACGATATGGCTGAAGAAAGCGTTGACCCTGCTGCTGGCGGGGATGCTGCTGGCGGGGGCGCTCGCCGCGTGCAAGACCGAAGCGAAACCGGCCGGACCCGGCAGCGACGCCACGGAAGTTCCCGCGGAGATCCCGACCGAAGTGCCGGAGGAGGAGATCGATATGAGCAAATTCCCGCTTTATGTGGAACCGGAAAAGGCGGAGTACGCGTTCGGCGAAAGAGGCAAGAGCATTGCCAGAGCCTGGAACAACGTGAACGTATACGCGCCGTACTGGCAGGGCAACATCATGTATAACGAGACGGTGCTGTGTATTGACGACGGTACGCGGATCGTCGGAGCGCTGCAGTACAAGCCGGTGAAGGTATTGTCCGTGCGCGACTACACCATGACCGTCGAGTACGAAGAGGGCAAGGACTACACGCTGAACGGGAACCAGATCCTGCTGACCCGGGACTCCACCGCCTGCGAGTACCTCACGACGGACAATCTGATGGGCAAAGACATGCCCAAAAAGTACCGCCGGGTGGATTCGCTGTCCAAGATCGCAAATATCGATACCGATTACTTCATGTGGACGGACAACATCTTCTTCACCGAAGGATCCCTGCTCTGGGGCCATCAGCTGTGCGTTACCTACGTGTATGACATAAAGGATCTTGATCTGTCGCAGTTCCCCGCTTTCGGCAGCGTTTGTCCGAAGTTTATGAGCAAGCTTCAGAGCGGCAGCGACGCGGTGATCACGGTCACCGGCGACAGCGTCACCGAGGGCTGCTCCGCCTCCAGCAAGTTCAATCACGAGCCGATGATGCCGCAGTTCACCACTATGATGAAGAACTGCCTCGACAAGGCGTACGACGGCAAGATAACGCTCAAGAATTACGCGGTAGGGGGGACAACGTCCAACGAAGCGGTCAGCACCAACGTCAGCGCCAAGCTGGTCAAGGGCAGATCCGATCTGGTGCTGGTGCATTTCGGCATCAATGACTGCGGCGG
>CACZOW010000158.1 GCA_902782885.1 uncultured Ruminococcus sp.
GGCGCGGCGGGATCCGCCAGGGAATATTCGGTGCGGTCGATCAGTTGAATATAAAAATACGCTTCAGCCAGTTCCTGTGCGAGCGTATTTGCCGCGGCGCGCAGCGCCAGCGTGGAAGTGCCCCGGAGCACCAGCCGCGTCAGATCTTCCTTGCGCGGCAGGAGCGGCAGTACGGCGTCCCTGAGTTCGCGGGCGGAATTGATCCCGCTTACGTCCAGCTCGCGCTGCACATAGTCCCGGGGGAACAGCGGGAGGCAGGAGAGTGTGTTGACGCCCTTGCTCACGGTGCCGCAGAACAGGCCGCCCGCATCACGGAAGCCGTGGGGGATCAACGCCCCGGGGAACAACACGTCCGTGCCCTCTACGCGCTGCGGGAGCGTGGCTTTATGGGCATGGCCGAACACGCACAGGTCGAAGCCGCAGCTCAGCAGCGGACCGGCGTCGGGTTCGCCCCCTTTGCCGGCGGGCACGCGGTGCAGCAGCAGGATATTTATATAATTTGGATCAAGTTTGGGCAGTTTTTCGGGGTTGAACAGATCGCGCCCGTCGGATGTCTGGCCGGTGCAGGCGGCGCCGTACACGCGCACCGGGGCGGCGTCCAATTCAAAGGCTTTGAGCTTCGGGCCGAAGATGTGGACGTTGTCCGGCCAGGACCCCTCAAAGTACGGGGACTGCGCGGCGAGGGGGTCAACGTTGCCCGGGCTGATAAAAAAGTGCGTCCGGGGCAGCGCTTCGAAGCAGCTGTGCAGCGCGGCGTCAATGCGCGCGTCATACTTGCGTTGCTCGAACAGGTCGCCGGCGATCAGCACCGCGTCCGCGTTCTGCGCCGCGGCGAGCGTTGACAGCTTTTCCGGCACTTCCAGCGCTTCGTCATAAAGCGATTGACCGCGCGGATCGCCGGGGCGGAAAGGTGAAAATGCCTTGCCCAGGTGCAGGTCGGAACAGATGAAGACGTTCATGCGTTGTCCTCCTTTATCTTTAGTAAAAGCGGCTGATTTTAAGCGCGGCGCGGACCGTACGTCAGGTCGTCGACCAGAGGTTGTAGTACACCACGCCCTGCCGCGGGCCTTCGTCGTTCTCGGTCAAAATAAACTCGTCGAACGGCAGGAACACGTAATTTCCGTAATTCTCTTCCAGGAACGTGAGCAGCCGGTCAACGGCATGCACCGAACCCATATAAATATCGTGGAACAGCAGGATCGAACCGTGCTTCATTTCGTACGCCACCGGCGGGCAATAATACGGCTCGCCCTCCAGCGTGGTATGCACGCCCTCGAACAGTACGGTGTCAATGATCGCCGACTCCGCCTCGCTGTACGAGATCCCGTGCTCTTTTGCGTAATTGCGAATGTAGCCGCCCTCGAAGAACATCCAGTCCAGCGGGTCGATGCACCACTGCACCAGAGGCAGGCCGGTGACGCGCTTGACGCGGTCGGATTTGTTGCCGCCGGGCACGCGGAACACGGTGACGGTCTGGCCGGTGATCTCTTTGATCAGCGCGCTGGTGCGCACTACTTCGTCATGCAGCTGCTCGTCGGTAAGCTGGCTGGGGAATTTGTGGCTGTAGGAGTGGTTGCCGATCTGGTGACCTTCGTCGGAGGCGCGTTTCAGCAGCGCGCGGTATTTGTCGCCCTTGTTGATCTGGATGCCCAGCACGAAGAACGTGGCTTTGGCGTTGTGCTTTTTCAGCACGTTCAGCATCTCTTCCGTGGTGCCCTCCTCGGGGCCGTCGTCGAAGGTGAGCGCCACCAGCACTTTGCCTTCGTAATTGGGATTCGCGGAGGTCTTGCCGTCGATCTTGCGGGGCTTGGGCGAAGGCGTCGGCGTCACGGGCACTTCCGTGGGCACGGGCGTAGGCTCTTCGGTGGGGATCTCCGTGGGAACTTCCGTGGGCAATTCCGTCGGCGTCTCCGTGATGAACGGGGTGACAATAGCCTCCGTCGGCTCCTCCCGCCCGGAGTCCGCGGGCGAGTTGACAATGACCGTGCCGGTGTTGACCGGATCCGCCTTCTTCGGGCCGCGGGATTCCATCGAGATCAATATTATAAGCAGCGTGATGATCACTGCCGCGAGGGCAACGATCACGCCGTAAGATGCTTTTTTTGTGCTGTTGCTGTTACTCATCGTCTGTCATTTCCTTTTTCTCTGTTTTTTCTTTTGTCAGCCGCGGTGCAGCGGCACCGCGGTCAATATCTCCATGCCCGTTTTCCGGGTGCGGATGATGCCTTTATTGTCCGGATAGATCACTTCGGCGCGGAAAGAAGCGATCGCCTCGAACCCCAGGGCACGGTATACGCGCTGCGCCGGGAGATTGTTCTCCGCCACCGTGACGCGGAAGCCGTCGTCCGGAAAGAAGCTGCAGGCCAGCTGCATTGCCGCATCGGCCACGCTTTTGCCCAGGCCTTTGCCGCACAGATCCGGCCGGAGCCCCAGCGCAATATCGGTGAAGCTCTCGTCCCGGTAGATGTGCGCCAGCTCGGGCAGCGGCAGCGCGGCGCTTTCGCCGAAGCACACAAAGGCTTCGATCCCGCCGCCGTATTTACGCGAGAGCGCGAAGTGCCAGCCGTCCAGAAACGACCGCACGCTCTCCGGGGAGTCCTCGGTGTTGTAGATCTCCTGCCTCCCGCGGTAGCGCCAGCGGCACACCTCCGCCGCGTCCGCGGCCGTCATCCGGCGCGAGTAGAACGTTGTCCCGCCGCTGCTCAGCTTCATCTCTTTTTACGGCGGACAATGAAGAACACCGCCAGCGCGATTCCGCAGCACGCCACCGCGGCGAGGGCAATGATCAGTCCCGCCCTGCCCGCACTATTGCTCACCGGCGCCTGTGTGGGCTGCTCTGTTATCCGGTCGCGGCCGCGGGGCGTTGCCGTAGGCGGATACGTTTCTTCGGGCGGTTCCTCAGTCGGTTCCGGCGTATCGGTCGCTTCAGGGCCGCGCGTGACGTACACGGTCTCGGTGCGCAGGGGCTCGCGGACGATATTGTCCGTGATCGTGATCGTGGTGCGCGCGGTCTCCACGAAGCGGCCCCGCGGCATGTACACCAGGTCGTAATTGCCCGCCGGCAGCAGCTCGCCGCGGTAGATGCCGCCCGAGGTGTCGATGTCGATATTGCCCCTGCCGTCCTCGAGCTCCGCCCAGTACAGCGGCATGCAGTCGCTCACGTAGAGGTCATCGTCGTTCACCGACGGCGCATAGCACGCGTCCCCTTCCTGCACCAGCAGCACCCAGTCGCCTTTATGCGCGCCGGTCACCGAGAAAGTGATGTTCTCGCCCCGGTCGAAAGTCTGTTTGTCCGGCAAAATGCCGTTCCCGGCAAAGCCGCCGTTCACACCGAAAGCTTTGGCATCTTCGCGGCTCTTAAAGAAACCGACCCACTTCACCGTGATCTCGCCGGAAAATTCGCCGGAGGCAATATCGAACCGCAGCTGCGTCAGCCGCCCGGTCCAGTTCTTATTCTTGCCGGCGTGAGCGGCGACCACCGTCCACTCTTCCGACGGCTGCATGTCTATCGCAAAATTCTTTTTCTCGTCAAGTCCGGCGTTGGTGGCAGTGGAAAAATAGCACACGCCGCTGTGATTGGTGGCCGTGCTCTTGTAGCACACCGCAAAATACGGATAATCCCGCAGATTGATGTTGTAGCAGATGTCGTATACCGGAAGGAAGATCATCGGATCGGCGCGGTTTTCATCCTTACGGAACGAAAACTTTACGCCTTCGCCGGGCACGTACTCGGCGCCGATCTGGTACAGGCCTTTCTGCGTCGGACGCGCGGAGGTGTACCAGTCGTGGGCGGTATCGGTCAATATCGTATAGTTCTGCAGATTGAAGCGCAGCAGCGCGCCGGGCTGGGCAACATTATAATCCAGATCGTCCTCCGGCTCCGATACTTCCGCCGGATGGTCGGGGATCGGATCGGGCAATTCGGCGTCGACCGGCAGATGCGGCTTTTCTGTCACGGGATCGATCGGATCGTCGATCGGATCCAGGATCACGGGCATTTCCGGCGCGTCCGTGCTGAGCTCAATCGGGTCAATGATGACTACCGGGCCGATCTCACGTTCCGGCATAGAGATCTGCGAACCTTCCGGCCAGGTATTCTTCCGGGACCACTCCCCGACCTGTGATCCTTCATAACGCGAATGTTCCCGCGTACCCGGACGGGTGCGGTCAAATGCGAACGGTGCGGGCGTTTCCGCCGCGGCGGATCTTGCGCCGTCTTTGCCGGCGGCGCACGCCGAAGTGAGCAGCATTGCCGGCAAAAGCACGGACGCCGCGAGCAGCTTGAATCTTTTTATATTGTCAACAGAAGTGCGTGCCATCATTTCAGTCCTTTTGCTCAGTCGAGTGCGGTGACCGTCTCCGTGAGCGTGTCAAATTCCAGATCCGACGCGGACGCGCGGATCGGAACGGTGCCGAGCGCCTCCATCCATTGACGCACGGTCAGCGTCTGCCAGGGGCCTTTGCCAGGATCCGCGGGGTCAATAGTGTTGGTCCAGAGCCAGTCGGGCGTTGTCCAGAACGCGAACCGGGGGGCAATTGCCTCGTACACCGGGCGGTCAACGCCGTTCTGCCCGTGATGCGCCATCTGCACCGCGTCGGCTTTCAGTTTGCCGGGGTACATAGCGAGGAGCTCGCCGCCGCCTTCCACTCCCAGGTCGCCCAGCACGATCCAGGTAAAATCCGCGGCGCCGGGCCGCTTTTCCGTGAAGCGGAACACGCAGGAGGAATTGTTGAACGTATTGGCGGTAATATTCTGGTTCGTGACCCTCAGCACCTCGATATCGAGGCTGCCAAACACGAAATGCTGTCCTTTTTCCAGCGCCAGCAGCGGAAAACGCGTCACGGCGAGCTCGGCGTTGAGCTCGGGAAGCTGCCAGCCCAGCACCGGATGCTCCTTCGCCCCGAACCGGTCGGGCAGCGGGAAGTACGCGAAGCAGTCAACGCGCGGCAGCTCCGTATTGCCCATGCGCTCCAGCTGGGAGACCCGGCGGAACACGCCGTAATGGTCGTCGTGGGGGTGCGTGAGCAGCCAGAGATCGATCCGGTACTCGCAGCCGTACTGCTCCGCCGTCTTTTTCAGGCGCGCCAGGAAACCGGCCGTGTCCGCGGTGTTGCCGCCGTCAACGACCACTATCCTCCGGTCGTCCGTTACCACGATGAATCCGGTCATCTGGGTCGGTGTGTAATTCTTCAGTTGAATGATCTTCATCCGCGTCACGCTCCGTGATCTGCACTTGATCTGCCGCGCGCCCGAAGGCCTATGCGCCTAGTGTTATTATACCATTTTGGGCGAAGGGATTTCAAGGGCTGAACGGCGCCTTGCAGCGGGGGGGGTGCGGGGGGCTATGCCCCTTTTTGCACGGGGTTCCCTCAACTGTTTTTTGACATTAAGGATTAGAGTGTGGTGGAAATATGTTAGTGGGTTTGACAGCGCCCTGTATTGATGGTTTTCACCAATGTCACGCTGCCATCAGGTCCGAGTGA
>CACZOW010000159.1 GCA_902782885.1 uncultured Ruminococcus sp.
TATATAGTATTTATACATTTTAGTAGAAAACGTGCCTATATTATACTGCAAATTCGGTGAAAAGTCAAGCGTTTTGCAGAAAATCTAGCAAAGGGACAGACCCGCTCGCAAAAAACTGACGCAGGGACAGACCCGATTGCAAACACGGGGACAGACCCGCTCGCAAAAGACCCGCTCGCAGTAAACTCATCCCGTTGCTTATTATAGTTATTACATCATTGTTAGTGTTGTCCCCGGCGCATCAAAACGGAAGCAGCGTAAAAAGGGGCAACGTCAGGAAGCAGAGAAGGGTGGAGATCAGGATGCAGTTGGCCGCCAGATCGGGCCGCGTGCGGTAGAGCTCGGAAAAATTCAGAATGTGAGCCGCGCAGGGCGTTGCCGACAATGTCACCAAAGTGAAGCGAAGTGGTGCGGAAAGGGGCACCGGCAGCAGTAAAACATAGCAAAAAAGCGGAAAAATCACCAATTTCAATACAACCGCGATGTAAACGCGGGGACGGACGAAAAGTTGACGAAGGTCAGATGCGGCAAGGCGCACGCCCACTACGAACATACAGAGCGGGGCGGTCATATTGGCGATCCCGGAGATCATTGACGTCACCGCTGCAGGCAGATGGGCACCCCAACCGAAAAAGTAGAACGGCAGAGAGATCGTCAGGCCGATGGTGGCGGGATTGACCAGCGCCGCCCGAATCGAGATATGTCGTCTGTCCCCGGTTAAAAGAAACACGCCGAGAGTGAAGGTCAGCATGTTCATTGACACTATAAACATGGTGGTGCAGCAGACGGCGAGGGGGTTGTCCGGCAGCAACGCGCGGACGATGGGGAGGCCGAAGAAACCGACGTTGCCCAGCACGGAGGCAATGCTAACCATCCGCGAATCTGACTCCGCCCGCCGTTTGCCGGTCAATCCGTATACGATCAGGCAGAACGCCAGCTGAGCGACGAGAGATATTATAAAAAACAGCCCCATCTGCGCCAGGTGACCGCGCTCGTAGCGGAGCGAGGAGAACGCGCTCAGCTCGAGGAACGGGGTGCCCACGTACACGAGGATGGCCGATATGGTGGGCAGGTGGTCCGAAAACGCTTTCCGGCACTTGCACAGCACGAAGCCGGGCACAATGCACGCCAGCATCACCAGCACATTGGTCAACGCGATCATGAATGTCGACATCCGTTTCGCACCTCTTTCCCGCTTTATTAATGAACAGGTCTGTCCCCGTGTTTGCTCGCGGGGTCTTGCTCGCGGGGTCTGTCCCCGTGTTTGCTCGCGGGGTCTGTCCCCGCGTTTGCTGTCCACGCGCCCCGCGTGCCGCTCAGTCGGGCCACACGAACGTGGAATTAAGCGCCAGCTCGCCGTTGTCCACCAGGACGTCGATGCCGCTGGCGGAGCGGTTGTCCGCAGTCAGGAACCAGACCCACTCCGCGAGCTCATCCTCGGTCAGCCACTTCTTGAGCGGCGTTGCCTCCATAATGCGCGCCCACAGCTCGGGGTCCTCCGTGACGGGCCGGTTCGATTCGGTCAGCACGCCGCCGGGCGAGATTGCGTTGACGACCGCCCCGTATTTCGCCAGCCGCACCGCCGCGTTCTTCATGTAGCCCACCACGCCGGCTTTGGAGGCAACGTACTCCGGAAACTCGAAGCCACTCCGCGCGGAGGCGGAGGCGTTGAACAGCACGGCCTGGATGCGCGGTTGAAACGCATACTTTTCGGTGACGTTGATGGCGCCGCGGAGGTTGACGCTGATGTCGTCGCCGGAGTTCTGCACGCCCGCGTTGACGAAAATGATGTTCGGTGCTGGCTCGATTTCGGGAAGCGCCGCGGCGTCGGCAACATCCGCCACAAAGTGCGTGTACGCCGGGTGGTCAATGGTGCTTCCCAGCCGGTCAATGCCGACCACCTCGCACCCTTCTTTTAAGTATTTTAAGGCGGCGGCGCGGCCAATGCCCCTCGATGTGCCGCTGATCAGCACCTTCAGCCCTGCGGATCCGTTTGCCCGATCAGTCCCGGGTCCTTCCGCGGGGTCTGTCCCCGTGTTTGCTGCGGGCGCGGAGGGCAAGGCGGCCGGACTTGCCGAGGGGTCTGTCCCCTTGTCCGTTGTCCCCGTGTCCGACGAACCCGCTTCAGCCCCTGCGCCGGTTGAACCAGCCTTAGCTTTTCCGGAATACAGCGCGGCCTCGGCGGCAATGTATTCGTTGCCCACGTTGTCCCGCTCCCAACGGCGGCAGACCATGTACCCGAGCGGCGAAAAAACGACCTCCATAAGGAGCTCCAGCATTGCCCCCAGCAGCGAGCAGGTCACGCACTGAACGAACGTCCAGCGGAAGCCGTCCCAGAAGATCGGCGCGAAGACCGTGAACGTGAGGACCGCGAAGATCAGGTTGTCCGCGAACTGGCCCGCGAACGTCGAAACGTAACTCCGCATGAAAAACGCCGCCCGGCCGTCCGGATTCCGCCGGAACAGCGCGCCGACGGCAAAATTCAGAAAGTTATTTATTAGCGACGACAGGAAAAACGCCACGGTGCTGCTCAGCAGAATGAACCATGTGCCGCCGAAGATCGTGTTGAACGCGGTGTAGTCGGCGTCGATGCCGGGGGTGGGGATGATGCTGACAACGTAAAAGATCAGGCACGCCAGCAGGTTCGCGGCAATGGCGAAGACCGACATTTTCGTGGCGGCGCGGGGGCCGAAGCGCTTGGTGACAACGTCCATGCACAGGAACGATATCCACGACACCAGGATGCCGCCGTCAATGGCGAGCCAGCTCGTCTGGACCAGCGTTTTGTTGGCCAGCAGGTTCATGGTGACGACCGAGATCACGAACAGCGCGACCACCGGGGAGGGTATTGTCCGGAACAGGAGCGTGGTCAATTTCACTTTTTCCCTCAGTCTGCTTTTTCGTTCGCGGTCAACAAGGTCGCGATCAACTTGTTCGCGGTCAATTTTGTTTTTCATGGTTCCGGTTCTCCTTGGTTTTATTTTATTGTGCGAAGGATTTAGAGGCCGAACTTCGCAGCCGGGCGGCGCGTATGGCGCGCGCGGCGTCCATATTGTATCACTATAGTATAAAAAAAGCCAGCGCGCTGATTTTGAACACGGGGACAGACCCCGCGGTATGAGACCCCGCGGCAATGGGGTCCCGCGGCATGTTCCGAGGCGAAACACCGCGTTGCCCATGTTGAACGATGCCCGCACACGCGGCCTTGCCTGCCGCGGGGTCTGCCTGCCCCGATGCCCGCACGCGCAGCCTCGTCTGCCGCGGGAGCTGCTTCGCCTGCCGCGGGGTCTGCACGCGGGGTCTGTCCCCGTGTTCAAACTCCCGCCTTCAAAACCGCCCAAATTGCCGTTTACAATATTAAGGGCACATGATATAATTTTCCCAAACCACACTCGGAGGAGAGAAAAATGAAATATGACGTTGCCGCATACATCTGGCCCTCGTACACGGGCAGAGAAGACCGTACCCGCATATTTTGGCCGAACGGCGAAGGCGAATGGCAGACCGTAAGAGCTGTCGGCGCGCGTTACGAAGGGCACGACTGGCCGCGCAAACCGCTCCTGGGATACAAGGACGAAGCAGACCCGGCAACGATGGCGGAGCAGATCGATCTTGCCGCCTCCCACGGCGTCAACGTCTTTATCTACGACTGGTACTGGTACGACCGCCGGCCGTTCCTGGAGAACTGCCTGAACGACGGCTATCTGCCCGCCGCCCGCAACGACCCGCGCGTAAAATTCTATCTGATGTGGGCCAACCACGACGCCGGCGTACTGTGGGACAAACGTAATTCCGACCGCCAGTTCCTGCCCGGAGGGCAGCCGCCGGTGTGGCGGGGCGATATTGACCTCGCCGAATTCCGCATCGTTTGCCGCCGCGTCATCGAGCGGTACTTCTTTGACCCGCTTTACTACACGATCGACGGCAAACCCGTGTTCTCCATCTATGAAATGTCCAATCTGATCAAGGGGCTTGGGGGCGTTGACAACACCCGCCGCGCGCTGGACGAATTCCGCGAAATGTGCGTGAAAGCCGGGCTGCCGGGGCTGCATCTGCAGATGGTCGTGACGCATCCGGCGGTTGCCTCCTGGCCCGGGACAACGACGCCCGGAATGTGCCGCGCGCTGGGCATTGACAGCCTGACGCACTACCAGTTCGTGCATTTCGTTGCCGCCGGCCGCCCGTACGCCGACGCGCTCAAAGATGTTTACGCTGAGTGGGACCGCGTGCCTTCCGCCTACGGCCTGCCGTATTTCCCACATGTTTCGGTGGGCTGGGACGCTTCGCCGCGTTTCGTCGAGTATACCGGCGGGACGTACACGGGCAATACTCCCGAGCGCTTCGGGGAGGCAATGCGCGCCGCGGCAACGTTTGCGGACAACCGCCCCGAGCAACCCCGGCTCATCACGGTCAACAGCTGGAACGAGTGGACCGAGGGCAGCTACCTGCTGCCGGACGACCTGCACGGCTACGGCTATCTTGACGAGATCAAAAAACTTCAGTTTTGAACACGGGGACAGACCCCGCGGACAGACCCCGCGGCGATCCCCCGCGGTCAGATCCCTGAGCCCGAAGGCGGTGAAACAAATGAAACTGACAACAAAGATCCTGACGCTGCTGCTGGCCGCGCTGGTGCCCGTCACCATGATATCCTGCAAGTCGGGCGGCGGAGACGGCCAGGCAACAGTTGACACGGGGACAGACCCCGCGCCCGAAGACCCCGCGCCCGAAACAGACGTTCTCAACCCGGGTCCGAAGCCGGTGGAACTGCCGGACGACATTGCCGAAGCCACGGACTTCGAAACGAAGACGTGGGTGGCGGTCGATCTCACTTTCGAGTCCGACACCGCGTACAAAAAAGCCGGCGACCAGCTGTACACCGACTTCCGCGGCGAATTCACCAACCGCGCCACCGGCACCACGCTCACGGTACCCGGATTCTGGAACAGCGGAACGGAGTTTATTGTCCGCTTCGCCCCCACGGAATACGGCGTATGGGAATTCACCACCCGCTGCTCCACGGACGCCGCGCTCGACGGAAAACAGGGAACGATTGCCTCCAACCCGTACCGCGGCGACCTGGACATCTACAGGCACGGCTTCGTTGCCACCGACGGCAAGCATTTCGTATACGCGGACGGCACGCCGTTCTTCTACCTGGGCGACACGCACTGGGGCATGTACACCGAGGAATTCAACCGGCCCGGCACCCACGCCGGGACAACGGGCGCCGAATCCCATTTCAAATATATTGTCGACAAGCGCGTCGCGCAGGGCTTCACCGTATACCAGTCTGAGCCCATCGGCACCAAAGCCAACCTCGCCGACGGCGCATTGTCCTCCGCGGACGCCAAGATATTCAGCCAGAACGACCGCTATTACCAGTACATCGCCGAGAAGGGCCTTGTCCACGCCAACGCCGAATTCTTCTTCGCCGGCGAAATGAACAAGACCATGATGAACAACGACGCATATCTGGAAGCCATCACCCGCTACTGGGTGGCGCGGTACAGCGCGTATCCGGTCATGTGGACGCTGGCCCAGGAGATCGACAAGAGCTTCTACCACGAGCGCGGCGACCAGAAACTGTACACCGCCGAGACCAACCCGTGGGTGCGCGTGGCGGAATATATCCATAAATACGACGCGTATCAGCATCCGCTCTCCGGCCACCAGGAAAACACGTCCTACACCACCGTTACAGGCGCGGGGACAAAAGAAAAAGTCGAGAACGGCGGGCGCTCGGCGTTCCTTTCCGACGAGGTCACGGCCCGGACCGGGCACAACTGGTGGGCGGCGCAGTGGAGCCCCAGCCTGACGAAGCAGCTCGACGATACCGTGCCGAAGGATTACTGGGCCAGCCCGAAGGCGGCGGTCAATTACGAAGGCCGGTATTGCTACCTGTGGACAAAGAATTTCGGCGCGCGGGCGCAGTCGTGGATCGCGATGTTGTCCGGCTTCGCGGGCGCGGGCTACGGCGCCGTGGATATGTGGCTGTATATGAGCCAGTATGACGTTGACACCACCTCCCAGGACGGCGTTGACGTGATCACGCCCAAGGACAAGGCGACGCACTGGAGCGAGGCGGTGGAGTTCGAGTCGGCGTACCAGCAGGGCTACATGCGCGCGTTCTTCGAGCAGTACCGCTGGTGGGATCTGGTGCCGGATTTCAACGATCAGGCGCATTTTGTGCCGGATATGGTACAGGCGGAAGGCGGGGAGGCCGCGAAACCTGTCGTATACACGTGCGCCACCATAGGCAGCGACCTGTATATAATTTATCTTTATTCGCAGGATCAGGGTTCCGGGCTCGTACGGAACATGGTCAAAGGTGCCGCTTACGAGGCGCGCTGGTTCGATCCGGTGAACAACGAATACATCCCGATCGGCGACGTGAAGGCGGACAACACGGACAGTGGCGGGCAACCCGCCTGGCAGGCTCCCGCACGCCCCGAGGCCCGGGACTTCGTGCTGGTGCTGCGCAGAAAATGAGTTTTTCAACGCGGGGACAGACCCGTTTTTGAACAGGGGGACAGACCCCGTACGGACCCGGAGGGGGAAAAGGAGGAAAATGGAATGAAGAATGGTTTCATGAAAAAAGGCGCGGTGCTGCTCGTGGCGATGTTGACCGCAGCGCTGTGCGTGTTTGCATGGGGACAGACCCGTGTTGGCGCCGAGGAGGCGGCCGGCCCCAAAAACTACATGACCGGTAAGTGGGAGACCAACGTGTTCGCCGGCAAGGTCGACGAGAAAGAAGAGGATGGCGTGAAGGTCACGACGTACACGCCAAGCGCCAAGCAGGCGTGGATCTCGCCCACGATGAGAGTGCTCGGCGACGTTAAAAAGATCGCCGAGGGCAAGGACTATGTTGAAGTTGTGTTCTCCTTCGAGATCAGCGGTGAATTCGAACCCGGATCCGAGGGCGTTGCCAGCTGCGGCGTGCTGATCCGCGCGGTCAACCCCCGGACCAATACTTACGTTTACTCGGGCGTTGACGACTGGGACGGCGAAGGCACCACCTGGGAGGAATTGTATTTCCTGTATTCGGACGGCGAGCCGCTTTTCTTCGTTGACGCCGGCGGCAACTGCATGGCGAACCTGGAGCCCCAGGAGATCGAGATCCGGGAAGGCGAGTGGACGTATTTCGAATCCGAGCCGATCTTCGTTGCCTCCGCCGCTCTGACCGACGAGCTGTTCGGCGATTGGCTGCTGTGCACGCACCAGATCACGTACGAGAAAGGATTGACCGCGCTCAAATTCCGCAACGAAGGCATTTACAGCAATGACGATCTCGCGCCCACCGCGGCGCCCACGGCCGAGCCCACCGAGCCTCCGACGGAAGCTCCCGCCACGCAGGAGCCGGATGAACCGGGGGCAACCGCTGCTCCCGGTAAAACCACCGACCCCGTCAAACCCGGCGAAGCCACCGCAAGGCCCGCGGACAATAAAAAAGCCGGCCTTTCCACCGGCGCGCTCATCGGCATAATCGCCGGCGCTGCTGTCGTGATAGCCGCGGTGATCGTTTGCTGCGTCGCGGTCGCCAAAAAGAAGAAGGACAAGTGATCCGCGCCTGACCGGCGGCGGTGACCCTCGGAGGAGGCAATTCCCGGCGGAGTTGCCTCCTTCCCCTTTTTGAACGCGGTTTTTTGAACACGGGGACAGACCCCTTTTTGAACACGGGGACAGACCCCGTGTTCAGATCGGGGGGGTGAAGGGGTGCGGCACGCGCCGATCGGCCGGCGCCAGCATTGACAACCGCGGCCCCGGAAATGTATAATTCCGGTACGATCAACCGTGCGAAAGGCAGGACGGCAGGATGGAAATTGACGCAAAAAACCAACAGGAACAAGGCGGCGTGCGGGAGGCGCTGAAACAGGCGAAACGCATCGTCATCAAGATCGGCACCTCGTCGCTGGTGCACGCGGGCGGCAAAATGAACCTGCGCCGCATCGAAAAACTGGCGCGCGTGATCTCGGAACTCATGAACCAGGGCCGGGAGATCATACTGGTGTCGTCAGGCGCGATCGGCGTCGGCGCCGAAGCACTGAAACTGCGCGAACGCCCCTCCACCGTATCGGGCCGTCAGGCCGCCGCCGCGGTAGGGCAGGTGCACCTGATGCAGGTCTACAGCCGCCTGTTCGCCGAATACGGGTACAACGTGGCGCAGATATTGCTGACGCGGGACACCGTTGACGCCCCCGAAGCCAAGCAGAACGCCGTCAACACCTTCACCGGCCTCATCGAAATGCACGTGCTGCCCGTCGTCAACGAAAACGACACCATTGCCGTCGACGAGATCAAATTCGGCGACAACGACAACCTCTCATCCATCGTTGCCCGCATCACCGGCGCCGACCTGCTGATCATATTGACCGACATCGACGGCTACTACAAAGACAACCCCGCCGACCGCCCCGACGCCGAAATGTACCACAACATCACCGACCTCTCCGAGGCCATCGAGAACGCGGCAGGCGGCGCCGGCAGCCGGCTGGGCACCGGCGGAATGCTCACCAAAGTACACGCCTCCAGACTCGCGGCCGCCGCCGGCATCCACGCGGTGATCGCCAACGGCTCCGACCCCGAGATCCTCTACCGCATACTGGACGGCGAGGACGTTGGCACCATGTTCGTCGGAAAAACGGCGCAATAACTCGGGAACTCAGCACAGAAAGGACTGTATATTATGGCAGACAGCAATACTTCCGGAAATAAGGTACGCAGCCTGTTCGGCGGCAAGGACGCAGACGGCGGCAATAACGGCGGCGGCAACGCATACCTGAACTCCCTCGGATCCGCCGCGGTCAAAGCGGAACGCATACTCGGCTGCGCGTCAACGGCGCTCAAGAACCGCGCCCTGCTGCTGGCCGCAGAACGGCTCAAGGCGGAGGAAGAGCGGATATTGACCGCCAACGCCCTGGATCTGGACGCCGCGGCCGAAGCCGGCATGAGCGTATCGCTGCAGGACCGGCTGAGATTGACCCCGGCGCGCATCGACGCCATGTGCGAAGGCGTGCGGCAGGTGGCCGCGTTGCCCGACCCGGTAGGCGACGTGCTGGACGGCGGAACGCGCCCCAACGGACTGCAGATCGTAAAAGTCCGCGTGCCTCTCGGCGTACTGGGCATCATTTACGAAGCGCGGCCCAATGTTACGGCGGACGCGGCGGCGCTGTGCATCAAATCCGGCAACGCCTGCATCCTCCGCGGCGGCAAGGAAGCCATAAACTCCAACAAAGTGATTGCCGACCTGTTCCGCATCGCACTGGACGAGGCGGGATTGCCCTACGACTGCGTGCAGCTGATCGCCGACACCTCCCGCGAGACCGCGTCGGAATTCATGAAACTGGACAAGTACGTTGACGTCCTGATCCCGCGCGGCGGTCACGGCCTGATCAACGCGGTGGTCAAAAACGCAACCGTCCCGGTCATCCGCACCGGCGCGGGCAACTGCCACATTTTCATCGACGAGCACTTTATACTGGATAAAGTTGAGCGGATCGTGATCAACGCCAAGACCCAGCGCCCCAGCGTCTGCAACGCCATGGAAACGCTTCTGGTACACCGGAACGCGGCGGCGCTGCTCACGAGGATCTGCCGGGATCTGATGGAAAAGGGAGTGGAACTGCGCGTCGACGCCCGCTGCGGCGGCGTGCTGCTCAGCGGCGGCTTCCCGATGGACAAGCTGGTCAAGGCGGACGAGAGCGACTGGGAGACGGAGTACAACGACCTGATCCTGGCCATTAAAATGGTGGACTCACTGGACGAGGCGATCGAGCACATCAACCGCTATTCCACGCATCATTCGGAGGCGATCATCACCGAGGATTACAACCACGCCCGGGAATTCCTGGCGCGGGTGGATTCGGCGTGCGTATACGTCAATGCTTCCACGCGCTTCACCGACGGCTTCGAATTCGGCATGGGCGCGGAGATCGGCATCAGCAATCAGAAGCTGCACGCGCGCGGACCGATGGGGCTCAGGGAGCTGACGACGGTCAAATACATGATCTACGGCGACGGACAGATAAGGGAATGAGGCTTATTTCTTGGGTAAATGTCGGCTTTAGTGCCTGGATATAATTGAAAAACGGGGGATATTGAAAAGATGCTTGATAAAAAAATTTTATGCAAAATGATCGACCACACGGCGCTGAAGCCGCAGGCAACGGAGGCGGACATCCGCAAATTGTGCGCCGAGGCGGCGGAGTGCGGCTTTGCCAGCGTGTGCGTCAATACGGGCTATTTGCCCCTGTGCCGGAAGCTCCTCAAAGAAGAGCGGGACACCGGCGTGAAGTGCTGCGTGGTGATCGGGTTCCCGCTGGGAGCGTGCGCCACGGAAGTGAAAGTTTTCGAGGCTATGTACGCGGTGCGCGAAGGCGCGGACGAGCTGGACATGGTGATCAATGTCGGCGCGCTCAAGGAGAGGCAGGATGAGGACGTTGCCTACGATATCCGCGCGGTGCGCGAGGCGTGCAAAGGCAAAGTGCTGAAGGTCATCATCGAGACCGGATTGCTCACGGACGAGGAGAAGGCGCGGGCAACGCGCATTGCCGCCCTCGCCGGCGCGGATTTTGTAAAGACCTGCACCGGTTTCGCGGTCGGAGCGGCAACGCCGGAGGACATTGCCCTCATGCGGCGCACGCTGAACGAGCTGGAAGAGCTGGGATTGACCCGCCACGTAAATCTCAAGGCGTCCGGCGGCATCCGCACCTATGAGGCGGCGTGCGCGCTGGTCGAAGCCGGAGCGGACCGCCTGGGAGCCAGCGCGGGCTGCGCGATCGTCAGTTGACTTTTTGAACACGGGGACAGACCCCGTTTGGCATCCCGAAAGAAGGGCAGAGCGGCGTTGACCGACAGTGAAATAATCAGGTTGCTGGAAGAGCGGGACGAAAATGCGCTGTGCGAACTGGAGCGCAAATACTACCCGTTCTGTCGCGCTGTTGCCGAAAAGATCCTGAGCGACCCGGAAGACGTGAAGGAAGTCGTGAACGACTCCTTTTATGATATCTGGAACAGCATCCCGCCGGCGAGACCGGACAATTTTCACGCCTACCTCGCCACGGTGGTGCGGCACAACGCCATCAGTCTTTTCCGCAAAAATCACAATCAGAAAAATCAGGCGGTGTGCGACGCGCTGCCGCTGGATGATTTCGCTGACCGCCATTTCACCGACGACAATACCATCGAGCGCATCGCGATCTCGGGGGCAATGGACCGCTTTCTGGACGGCCTTCCCGAAAAGCAGCGTCTGGTTTTTGTCGCCCGGTTTTACAAGCACGAGCCCATCGATGAGATCGCCCGTGTATTTTCTATGCCTTCCGGCAGCGTGAAGAGCATCATCCACCGCGCAAAGAAAGCGCTCAAAGATTTTTTGGACAAGGAGGGGATCAACGTATGAAAGACGATCTCGTCTTTGAACTGATGTCCGGGATATCCGACGAGCATATTAAAGAGCCCGAGGCGTTCGAGGCGGAGCAGCGCGCGGCTCTGGCAGAGCAGGAGAATAAGAAGGCTGCGGCAGCGGCCGGTGTACGCGGCCGTGCTTATCGCGGCGGTTTCGGGCGCTCCGCGGTCCGCGCGGTAGTGCTGGCGGCGGTCGTACTGGTCTTCCTCGTTGCCGGAGTGCTGCTGAGCAAATATCTGAACAGGAACCATACGCCGGAGACAACACCGTCGCA
>CACZOW010000160.1 GCA_902782885.1 uncultured Ruminococcus sp.
GTGACCCGGCTGGATCTCGCCCGCAATACCCGGGAGGAAGTGCTCCGGGCGTACGGCGAAAAAGCCGGAAAAGGCGCGGAACTCACGGCGGAAGACCGGGACCTTATAGCTGCGTACGCGGACGGGATAATCGGCAGAGCGCTGCAGTTCACGGATTTCGAACTGTTCGGGCACCTGCGGGAGGAACTGTTCGGGGCGCTCGGACAATTGACCTCGAGCCCCAGCCGGTTCTTCCAGAGCTTTACCGACGCCCTCACCTCGGAAGACGCCGCCAAAAACAAAGAATTCGTGTTTTTTGAATTGACGTCGTACGTGCGCGACGCGGCGATGCTTGCCCGCTTCGGTGAAGACGCAGCGCTGCAGAACTCCAAATACCGCGCCGAACTGACCCGCCTGGCCGAAAGTCTGGGCAAACACGGCTGCGCGCAGATGCTGGACAACATTGCCGGCGCCTGGCTGCGCACCGGACAAAATGTAAACTACCGTTCCGTGGCGGTCAATCTCGCCGCGGACTTTATTGATACCGCGAAAGGACACTGAATATGGCAAATGTAGTGAGCGTCAGATTCCGTCAGAGCGGCCGCACGTTTCTGTACGACCCGGACGGACAGGAAATAAAGAAAGGCATGCACGTGCTGGCGGAAACGGCGCACGGACTGGAGTACGGCGAAGCCGTGACGGGAGTGCGGGAAGCGGACGACGCGGTAATTGTCCAGCCGCTGAAGCCGGTGGTCCGGATCGCCACGCCGACGGATGACGAAACGTACGCGGAGAATTGCCGCCGGGAGCAGGAAGCCTTCGTGCGCTGCCGGGACGAAGTAGAAAAGTTCGGTCTGGACATGCGTCTGATCAACGCGGAATACACCTTCGACAACAGCAAACTGCTCATCTATTTCGTGGCGGACAACCGCATCGATTTCCGCGAACTGGTCAAAGACCTGGCGTCCATCTTCCGCACCCGTATCGAACTGCGGCAGGTGGGTTCGCGGGACCAGGCGCGCACCGTGGGCGGACTCGGCATATGCGGCCGCGTGATCTGCTGCGCGTCGGCGATGAACGATTTTCAGCCGGTATCCATCAAAATGGCCAAAACCCAGGGCTTTTCGCTGAGTCCCACCAAGATCTCCGGCACCTGCGGCCGCCTGATGTGCTGCCTGAAATACGAGCAGGATGCGTACGAAGACGCCATGAAGCGCGTGCCTTCAGAGGGCAGCGTGGTGGAGACGCCCATGGGCAAAGGCGTGGTCACGGAGGCCAATTACCTGCGGGAGACCGTCAAAGTCAGCTTAGAGAGCAGCGGCGAGACTACGGAAGTGGAAGTTTTCCCCGCGGCAGATGTGAAAAATATCGGCAGACGCCGTAAAAACGGCACGGTCCAGCTGGACGTATCGCCGGAGGAAGAGGCGGAGCTTAAAAAGCTGTCGTCAAAAGACTGAGAACATCGTCCGCAAAGGACGGAAAGAGTGTGCGCTATGGCGGACAACAAATATAACGAAACACTGGCGCGGCTGCGCGCGTACGGGCAGGAGCATCTGCTGGACGGGTACGAAACGCTCACCGGAGCGGAACAGGCGGAGCTGCTGAAGGATATTGACGGCGCGGACCTCGCGCAGATGGCGGAGCTGTACCGGAAGGCGCTGCGGCATCAGCAGGGCGGCGAGGTGAAGGCGGAGGAATTGACGCCGCTGACCCCGGTGGACGCCGAAAAGCTCCCCGCGGCGGAACGCGAGCGGCTGACAAAACTCGGCCTGGAATTGATCAGGGAAGGCAAACTGGCGGTATTGACCATGGCGGGCGGCCAGGGCACGCGGCTGGGCCACGACGGCCCGAAAGGCACGTTCGACCTGGGATTGCCCTCGCATAAATCGCTGTTCGAACTCCACTGCGACCGCCTGCGCAAGGTGTGCGGGACCGCCGGCGCGTACGTGCCCTGGTACATAATGACCAGCGAACTGAACCATGCCGCAACGGTAGATTTTTTCCGCGCGCACGGCTTTTTCGGCTACCCGGAAGATAAGATCCGTTTCTTCCCGCAGACAATGATCACGCCGCTCACCTCCGACGGAAAGATGCAGCGCGAGACCCCTTCAAAACTGCTGAAAAGCCCCAACGGCAACGGCGGCATGTTCGTTTCGCTGAAGCAGCAGGGCTGCCTCGCGGAGCTGCAGGGAGAGGGAATCGAGTATCTGATGGTCACGGGCGTTGACAA
>CACZOW010000161.1 GCA_902782885.1 uncultured Ruminococcus sp.
GAACGAGGGCAGGCCGATGGTGATCACCGAAACGAGCGTGAGTTGGATGGGCTGGAACGGGTACGCCGCCGGCAGAAACAGCATCAGCAGGCCCAGCGCGAATGAGTAGAGCGTTTTTACTAAAAAGAGGGAAGCGGTGCGGGAAATGTTGTTGATCACGCGGCGGCCCTCGGCGACAACGCGCGGGAGCGCGGTGAAGTCGTTGTCCATCAGTACGAGCTGGGCGGAGTGGCGGGCGGCATCCGCGCCTCCGGCCATGGCAATGGAGCAGTCGGCGGTCTTCATGGCGGGGATGTCGTTGACGCCGTCGCCGGTCATGGCAACGGTGTGACCCGCGGTTTTCATGGCGGCAATCAGCTTCTGCTTCCGCTCCGGGGTGACGCGCCCGAATACTGTATATTTATTGGCGGCGGCGCTGAGTTCGGTTCGCTCGGAACCGTGCTCAAGGTCTGACCCCGTGCTTAAAAAACTGGCCCCGGCGGGAGCGGGTCCAAGGTCTGACCCCGTGCTTAAAAAACTGGCCCCGGCGGGAGCGGGTCCAAGGTCTGACCCCGTGCTTACCGGGCCTTTTATCAGCGAGGCGTCGACGGCATTTTCCAGGGCGCCCTCGAGCCCGGCAGCCGCGGCGATGGCCGCAGCAGTACGCGGATCGTCGCCGGAGATCACTTTTACCGTCACGCCCTGTTCTTTAAAGAAATGCAGACATTCGGATGCTTCTTTTCTCAATTCGTCGGTGATGATGCAAAGGCCGTGAACAATGCTCACGGGCGGTATCGCTCCGTCAATGATCTGCCCCTTGCACTCCGCCAGCGCCAGCACCCGGAGACCCTGCGCGGCCAATCGCTCAGCCTTTTCTTTTAACTCGCCGCCGTATCGCGCGCCCAGCGTGAATGACGGCGCGCCCATTACCAGCGTGTTGCCGTCGCCGAACGACACCGCCGTGTTTTTACGGTCTGACGAGAACGGCAGCAATGCCGTGATTTTAAGCAGGGGGTCAGACCTTGGACCCGCTCCCGCCGGGGCAGGTTCGTTAAGCAGGGGGTCAGACCTTGAGCCCGCTGGCCTTGAGCCCGCCGACGCAGGCTCGTCAAGCACCCCGCGGGCGACAGCGGCAAGCGTGGGCGAGGTGCAGTCCACTGCTCCGAGAAAACGCTGCAGGGCGCGGCGGAAATTGACCTCGTCGGAATCCGCCGGCTCCAGGGCGGAAAGGTGCATTGCCCCCGTCGTAAGCGTGCCGGTTTTGTCCAGACACAGCGTATCCACCCGCGCCAGCGTCTCGATGCCGTACAGCTCCTGCACCAGCGTTCCGCGCATTCCCAGCCGCACCACGCCCACGGCCAGCGCCACGGACGCCAGCAGGATCAGGCCCTCGGGTATCATTCCCACCATTGCGGCAACGGTCGACGGTATCGCCGCGCCGAGCCCGCTCTTCAGTATAAAATACTGTTTGCAGAAGAGCAGTATCCCGATGGGGAGCAGCGCCACGCTCACGAACCGCACGATCCGGTTCAGGTCGTTCATCAGCGCCGACTTTGGCGGGACGATCTTCTTCGCGCTCCGGCTCAGCCTGTTGATATAGCTGGCGTCGCCGACGCACTCGAGCTGGCACGTGCACTCTCCCGACGTGAGGAAGCTGCCGGAGTACAGCCAGTCTCCGGGCTTTTTGGCGATCGCGTCCTGTTCGCCGGTGAGCAGTGCTTCGCCCGCTTCGCATACGCCTTCGATCAGGATCGCGTCGGCAATTACCTGATCGCCCGCTTTTAGTTTTATCAGGTCGCCTTTTACGGTCTCGGTGGCGGGGATCTCGCGCAGCTTGCCGTCGCGGACAACTTTCGCCGGCGCCTCGTTCAGCAGCTTCAGACGCCTGACAGTCCGGCGAGCACGCAGTTCCTGCACGGTGCCGATCAGGGTGTTGCTGACAACGACCCCCATAAACAGCATGTTCCGGTAGGCGCCAACGATCAACAGCGCGAGCGCCAGCAGCACGTTCAGCAGATTAAAAAGGGTGAACAGGTTGTCGGCAATGATACGGGGGACGGACCTGCCGCTTGTGTCTGTGGCCTTGTTGCCCAGTCCCTGCGCCGCCAGCGTCAACGCCTCTTCTTCTGTCAGCCCGCCCGCCCCGGTCTTTTTGAACCCTTCCGGCATCCCCGCGGGCAATGTCAGTGTAAGCTCGGGGTCAGACTTTGAGCCGGTTTTTTTAAGCCGGGGGTCAGACCTTGTGCTTGACTTTGCGCTTGCCATTCTGCGCCCTGACGGGCAAGACCGGGTCGATTTGCTGTTTCTCATTTATCTGCGGAGGCTCCTTTTGCGTTTTTTTGTAGTTTGGCAGTCAATGATATTGTTACCTTGATTTTACAACTGCGGCGCTGCGGAGTCAACAATCCGTTAAGCCGGGGGTCAGACCTTGCGCTTGCGCGGGCGCCAATGAACCTGCCCGCGCCTGCCGGACTTTGCTCCGGCTCTCCGGGTCCGGCAGTTTAAGCCGGGGGTCAGACCTTGAAATGAAACAGACCTTGAAATGAAACCGTGCATGTGCGGGCATAAGGTCTGACCCGCGGCTTAAGCGCAAGGTCTGACCCCGTGCTTGATCTGTCGAAATTTGTCGAAAAGTTTTGCGGCCGGACGGCTTCCATTTCGCCGCCGGATGCGGTATAATTAAAGCCGAAAAAACGAGGCGAAAACCAGGAACCGAGGTGCGAAATGCAAGAAATAAAATGTCCTAAATGCGGAGCGATGTTCACCGTTGACGAATCCGGCTACGCGGCCATCGTCAGGCAGGTCCACGACGCCGAATTCACCAAAGAGATCGAACGCCGCGAAAAAGAATTAAAAGCAGAAAAAGAAACCGCAGTCACGCTCGCCGTAACAAAAACGGAAGCGCAAAAAGACCGGGAAATAGCCGAACTCAGGGCAAAACTTGACGCGTTCAACTCCGACAAGACCGCCGAGATCGCCCGGATCAACGCCGCGAACGCCGCCGCCATCGCACTAAAAGAGCAGGAGATCCAGCGCCTCAGCAGCCGGCTCGAACTCGACAAAGTCAGCGCGGACACGAACATCGAACGCGCCGTACAGGAAAAAGAAAAAGAACTGCTCAAGCTTCAGAACGACCTCGCCCTCGAACAGAGCAAACGCGAACTGCAGGAAAAAAATCTCGTCGAAGCACACGCCGCCGAACTCAGACGCAAGGACGAAGAGATCGCCTACTACAAAGATTTCAAAGCCCGCCAGTCCACAAAAATGATAGGGGAGAGCCTCGAGCAGCACTGCGAGACCGAATTCAACAAACTGCGCGCGACCGCCTTCCGCAACGCGTACTTTGAAAAGGACAACGACGCCCGCACCGGCAGCAAAGGCGACTTCATCTACCGTGAAAACGCGCCGGACGGCACCGAATTCCTGTCCATAATGTTCGAAATGAAGAACGAGATGGACGAGACCGACCCCAAAGCCAAGCACAAAAACGAAAGCTTCTTCAAAGAACTCGACAAAGACAGGAAAGAAAAGAACTGCGAATACGCCGTCCTCGTCACACTGCTGGAAGCCGACAGCGAACTGTACAACTCCGGCATCGTTGACGTCTCGTACAAATTCGACAAAATGTACGTCATCCGGCCGCAATTCTTCATCCCGCTCATAACGATACTCCGCAACGCCGCGCTGAACTCGCTCGCGTACAGGCAGGAACTCGCCCTGATAAGAAGCCAGAACATTGACGTCACGAACTTCGAGAGCAGCCTGCTCGACTTCCAGGCCAAATTCAGCAACAACTACCGCATTGCCAGCGAAAAATTCCAGAACGCCATCGACGAGATCGACAAGACCATCGACCATCTCCAGAAGGTCAAAGAAGGCCTGCTCGGTTCCGAACGTCAATTACGTCTCGCCAACGACAAAGCCCAGGACCTCAGCGTCAAAAAGCTCGTTCGGAACAACCCGACCATGCAGGCCAAATTTGCCGAGCTGGAAAACCCGCCGGAGCCGGGCGACCGGGTATGAGCGTCAGTATACCCGCCGGCACGCTCCCGATCGAACTGGCGCCGGGCAGGATCGTGGAATTCAGCGTTGTCCGCTCGGACCGCAGAACGATCGGCATCGAAATAGGTAAAAACGGGCCGAAACTCAGACTCCCGCAGCGCGCAAGCGAGCGCAGCGCGGTACAGTTCGTAAAAAGCCACGCAAACTGGGTCCTGTCGCATCTGGAACGGCGCGGCGCCAATGCTGACGTCAACGCTGACGATGCCGGAACCGGGACCGGGACGGACAATAAGCTGACTCCCGCAGAACTCGAAGCGCTGAAGCGGCGCGCCCGCGCGGCGATCCCCGCCAGAGTGGCATTCTATGCGCCGAGGCTGGGCGTGCGCCCCGCGCGGATAACGATAAAAGCACAGCACACTCGTTGGGGCAGCTGCTCGAAGGCGGGCAATCTCAACTTCAACTGCCTGCTCATGCTGACGCCCCCTGAAGTGCTTGACAGCGTCGTGGTGCACGAATTGTGCCATTTGCTGGAAATGAACCACTCAAAACGGTTTTACGAACGTGTTGAGCGCGTTTTTCCGCGGTATAAGGAGTGCCGGAAGTGGCTCGTTGTCAACGGCGGCCGTCTCCTGGAAATGCTTCCGGACTGAACCGCGCCGGACCGCGCCTGAACCGCGCCGGACCGCGTCCGGACCGCGCCTGAACCACCGCGTCCGACCGCGTCCGAACCACCGCACCGGACCGCGCCCGGACTGTGCCTGAACCACCGCGTCCGACCGCGCCTGAACCACCGCACCGGACCGCGTCCGACCGCGTCCGAACCACCGCACCGGACCGGTGCAAAACTGCAGAATGATATGCGAAAGGAATCGACAACGCAAATGAACAGACGAATATCAGACAAAAAACGAGCATCCTTTCCGCGACATGCCGCCGTGCGGACGGCCTGCCTGCGCGCGCTCCTGCTGCTCACCGCGGTCCTGCTGACCGTAACGCTGTTCTCCGCGTGCAAGCCCCAAAAAGAAGATCAGAAACCCGAGCCGTTCCTGCCCGGACTCTCCGGCCCCATCGAATTGCCCGACGATGACTTCACGGACAGCACGCCGCTCCCCGAACCAACCGAGGAGCCCACGGCGGTGCCCGAAGAATACTTCGAAAGCCGCACGTATTCCTTCGTTGACGACGCCGCGATGTTCAAGATCTGCGGCCGCAGTGACACCACGGACAAGGGGACCAGCTGCGACTGGTCCGCGGGCGGATTCGAGATCAACGCCTACTGCCGCGGCGACGTGACCGTTAAATTCGGCCTGTCAGGCGTGAACTTCCTGGCGGTGTTCATTGACGGTGAGCGCCAGAAGGAAGACGTATACGTAAGATCCTCCGGCACCGTTATTGCCAAAGACCTGCCTGACGGACGCCACCACATCGAAGTGTACCGCCAGAGCGAAGTGCGCGAAGGCCGGCTCCAGCTCAAGACCCTTACGCTGAACGGACAGCTGGAAACGCCCCCGGCAAACAAAGACCGCTATCTTGTATTCATCGGCGACAGCATCACCTCCGGCTACGGCATACACGAAAAGAGCGAAAGCGGAGCTTCGAGCCACGTGGACGCCACCATGGCGTATCCGTTTTTGACGGCGCGTGAACTGAACGCCGATCTCGACGTGATCGCGGTGATCGGTATCGGTCTGGTCAAAGGCTACGTGACCGAGACGATGGGCAAAGTGTTCCCGCTCACGGATTATTACCGTTCCGCAAGGACAAAATACACGTCCGCGCGCACCCCGGACGCGGTGGTGGTCAATCTCGGCACCAACGACGCCACGCACGATTCGGACCCCGCAAAGTTTAAAGAGGCAGCCAAGGCGCTCGTTGACCAGATACACACCGTATACGGCGCCAACGTGCCCATCGTCTGGATCTACGGCTCGATGCGTGCGGATCATTACAAATATACGCTGGAAGTCGTCGGCGAACTCGCCGGCGCCGGCGTCAATATAACCGCGCTCAAAGTGCCCATGGACAGTTCGGCCATGGGGCATCCCTCCGCGAAGGCGCACGTCAAGGACAAAGACGTGCTTACCGCATACCTGAAAGAGCTGCTTAAGTGGTGAAAAAGATACTCGCGTTCTGCAAAAAAGAAATAATGCTGCTGGTGGCGCTGCTGGCTGCGATCATTTCGCTGTTCATTACACCGCCGTCTAAGGCGCTGCTCTCAGGCATCGACTGGAAGACGCTGGCAACGCTTTTCATGCTTTTGAGCGTACTGGACGGATTCAAGCACGAGAATCTGTTCCTGCCGGTCATAAAGCTGGTGGGGCGGCTGAGATCGCAGCTCGCGCTCAGCCTTTTCCTGATATTCGGCGTGTTTTTCTCGTCTATGTTCGTGACCAACGATGTATCGCTGATCATTTTCATTCCGCTCACGATACTGCTGTTTCGCGCCGGCGGAAAAGAAAAGTACATATTGCCTGTCATCGTGATGGAGAACATTGCCGCCGTGCGCGGCTCGCTGCTGACGCCTTTCGGCAGCCCTCAGAACCTGTTCCTGTTTTCATCCAGCGGCATCGACGTGGGCCGTTTTCTCCTGATGATGCTGCCGCTGTGGCTGGGCAGCGCGGTGCTGATCGTACTGTTTACTCTGTTTATCTACCGGCGCGATCTCCGCGAACCGGCGCGGCCACGGCCTGAACAGGATTATCCCGGCGCGGGGGCAGCGCTTTCCGGAGAATACCCGGATCACCCGCGGCTCACCCCCGCGGAAGGCGAGTGGAAGCCCGAGAACCGCGGCAAACGAATAGTATACCTGGTACTTTTCGCGGTCATCATCGCGTGCATAGTCTCGCGCACCTCGCTCTGGCCCTGGGTCACTTTAGCGGTCACGGCGGTGCTGCTGATCGCGGACCGGCGCGTGTTTCTGCGGGTGGATTATGTGCTGCTGCTCACGTTCCTGTGCTTCTTCGTATTCTCCTCGTCCATCGCGGGCAATCCCGCCATTTCATCC
>CACZOW010000162.1 GCA_902782885.1 uncultured Ruminococcus sp.
GTACGCCCAGGGCTATGCGCTGATGCGCGCCGCGGCGGCCGAGTACGGCTGGAATCTGAATTACGGCGGCATTGCGCTCATGTGGCGAGGCGGCTGCATTATCCGCAGCGTATTTCTGGGCAAGATCAAGGAAGCCTTTGACCGCGATCCCGCGCTTACGAACCTGCTCGCCGACGGATATTTCGCGTCGGTCATGCGTGAATTGATCCCGGCCTGGCGCAAAGCCGCCTCTCTGGCGGTCCTCACCGGCATTCCGGCGCCCGCGATCACCGCGGCGCTCGCGTATTTTGACGGATACACCACCGAGCGGCTGCCGGCCAATCTGCTTCAGGCGCAGCGCGACTACTTCGGCGCTCACACGTACGAACGTGTGGATATGCCCCGGGGCCAATTCTTCCACACCGACTGGACCGGTCACGGCGGCGACACGGCGTCAACGGGCTACACCGTCTGAACCCGACCGACTTATTTGAAATACAGGAGGAAACTGAAATGAAAAACCCTATCGATACTGATCTACACGGAAAGACCGCCGTTGTCACCGGCGCGGGCGGAGTGCTCTGCTCCGTGTTTTCGAAAGCGCTGGCCGCGGCGGGAGCGAAAGTGGCGTTGCTGGACCTCAACCTGGAGGCGGCGGAAAAAGTTGCCGCCGAGATTGCCGCGGACGGCGGAGAAGCGAAGGCGTTCCGGGTCAACGTGCTTGACCGCGCCGCCCTGGAAGCCTGCCATGAGCAGGTGCTCGCGGCTCTGGGCAAATGCGACATTCTGATCAACGGCGCCGGCGGCAACAACCCCCGCGCCACCACCGACAAAGAGTATTACGAGACCGGCGACCTGGACGCCGCCACCAAGAGTTTCTTCGACCTCAAACAGGAAGACGTGGGTTTCGTTTTCGACCTGAATTTCCTGGGAGCGCTGCTTCCCACGCAGGTGTTTGCCCGCGACATGCTGGGCCGCAAAGGCTGCTCGATCCTGAACATTTCGTCGATGAACGCCTACACGCCCCTCACCAAGATCCCCGCGTATTCCGGCGCAAAAGCCGCCATCTCCAACTTCACCCAATGGCTCGCAGTGCATTTTGTGAAGGAAGGTATCCGGGTCAACGCCATTGCCCCCGGTTTCCTCTCCACCAACCAGAACCGCTCTCTCCTGTGGAATCCGGACGGCACGCCGACGGCGCGTACGGGCAAGATATTGGCCGCCACACCCATGGGCCGCTTCGGCGAGCCGGAAGAACTGGTGGGCGCGGTGCTGTTTCTGCTGGATGAGAAGGCCGCGTCCTTCATCACCGGCGTGGTGATACCCATCGACGGCGGTTTTTCGGCGTACAGCGGCGTGTAAACGCGTGTTTGCGGAGAGAAATATGAAAGATATTTATAAAATTGCCCGCCGCGCCGGAGGGCTCACGCCGGAGGAGATCACGGATGCGCTGCTGAAGTCGCTGGAGGGGCGGAAACTGAAAAAAGTACTGATATTGCCCCCGGATTTCACGCGATATCACTCGAACGCCGGATTCATCACCTGCGTTTACTATAAGGCGCTCCGGGCAGCGGGCGCGGACGTAGACGTCATGCCGGCGCTGGGTACGCATGTGCCCGTTTCCCGCGCTCAGGCTGAAAAAATGTTTCCCGATGTGCCGTATGAGGCGCTGATCCCCCACAACTGGCGTACGGACGTGGTCAAACTGGGCCGGATCCCCGCAGATTTCCTGGAAAATATCACGAAGGGGCTGTGGCACGACGAAATAGACGCCGAAGTCAACCGCCGCGTGATGGATGAAAGCTACGATCTGATCATTTCGCCCGGACAAGTCGTGCCCCACGAAGTCATCGGCATGTCGAACCACGCGAAAAACCTGTTCGTCGGCGTCGGCGGCAGCGACATGATCAACAAAAGCCATATGGTCGGCGCGGTGTACGGCATGGAGCGTATGATGGGGCGGGACAATACCCCTGTCCGCCGTATTTTTGACTACGGCATGGAGCATTTTCTGTCCCGGCGGCCGATCATGTTCGTGCTGACCGTCACCACCGCGCCCGGAGGCAATATCCGGACCCACGGCCTCTTCATCGGCGAAGGAAGGGATTGCCTGACCGCGGCTGTCAAGCTGGCGCAAAAGAAGAATATTGACTTCGTGGAGCACGGGATCAAGAAATGCGTCGTTTACCTGGATCCGTCCGAGTTTCAGAGCACCTGGCTGGGCAACAAAGCCATCTACCGCACGCGTATGGCCATTGCCGACGGCGGCGAGCTGATAATTCTGGCGCCCGGCGTTGATAAATTCGGCGAGGACCCGGTCTGCGACACGCTGATCCGCAAATACGGCTACCGCGGCCGCCTGCACACGCTGGAGGAATTCCGCAAGCCGGAGAACGCGGATCTGCGGGACAATATGGGCGCCGCCGCCCACCTCATCCACGGCTCTTCCGACGGCCGCTTCTCCATCACCTACGCGGTCAGGAACATTTCCCGCGCCGAGATCGAAGGCGTGGGCTTTAAGAGTGCCTCCTACGACGCGCTGGCGCGCCTCTACGACCCGTTTGCGCTCAAGCCCGGATACAATACCCTCCCGGTCCGCGATCCGTCTACGGGCCTTTCTGCGGGCCTCAGCGAGGACGTCTATTTTATCCCGAATCCGGCCCTCGGGCTCTGGATCGACAAGACCCGGTTCAGCGAAAACGCCTAACGGACTACGGTGCCCGAGAAAATGTCGCTCTTTTTTTGGGTAAATGAGGTGCGGCCGACCGCCTCGAGCGTGTAATCACGGCCGCGGATCGGGTCAGAAGGAGCGGCCGACCTTCTCCGGCGTGAGTTCCCGGCCGCGGATCGGACGACACTCTTCAACTTTGGTTTTTCATGTCTCTTGCTCATTCCAAACGCCGGGTTTTGGAAAAAGTGGGACAAAAATTTCCGTTTTAGAA
>CACZOW010000163.1 GCA_902782885.1 uncultured Ruminococcus sp.
ATCCGCCGTTTATGTAAATGCGCTGACCTCTCAGCCGCTCTGGCGGTGCGTCAATATTACGTACGCGATCAGGATGCCCACCAGGCTTCCCAGAATGTACAGCAGATTCCAGGCCAGCACGCTCCATGAGAAGCCCGCGACGATCAGGAAAATCACCGCGTCGGTAAACAGGGACGCGATCAGGCAGGCACCCGCGTGGCGGAGGATCAGCATCGACGTCAGGCCGGACAGGAACGCGCACAACGGCAGCATCACCAGCCGGAACACCTGCCGGAAGATATCCGCTCCCAGCAGCGCGCGGGAGATGCCCAGGCCGACGAAACCGATCAGCAGAAAAATGATGACCGCCGCCAGCAGTTTGATCAGCGCCTGACCGCCGGACGGATTGCCGCCGCGCTCACTGCTCCGATCTTTGCCGCGCTCACTGCCGCCGCGATTTCCGTTGCCATCGCGTATTGCCAAAATCACATAACCCCCTAAAAGCGGCTGCCGCATGCGGTCGCCGCCATGGTCAAATAAAACTATCAGTTCGGATCAGATCGGTGATCAGAACGCGGAGAACGCGGACTCTTCCTCTTCCTCGGTGACTTCCGCCAGCACGTCCACGTTGGACGGAGCGATGACGTAGATCAGATCGGACACGCGCTGGATGCTGCAGTCGAGAGCGTAGCAGCAGCCGGATACGAAGTCGAAGATGCGGCGGCGGTCGCCGACCTCGGGAACGAACTCGAGATTCAGCACCACGGTCATCTGGCCGCGCAGATGGGAGCAGATCGCTTCGCAGTTGTCAAACGCGGAAGGCTTGGACAACACGACGCGCAGATTGGAATTCACACCCATGTTGATGACTTTGCTCTTCTCGCCGGTGCGCTCGGTCTTTTCCGGTGCGCGTTCGGTATGCTTCTCCGGAGCAGGCTCGCGGGTCTGACGGCCGGTGTAAGACGGGGTGGAATTGCTGACGCGGCTGTAGCGGTCCTTCGTCACAACAGTGTACTCGTCCTCGGAATCAGCGAAGCTGGCGCGCTCGTCGTCGATCTCATCCACGTATTCATCTGCTTCAGGTGCGGTATTGCCACTGCCGAATCCAAGAAAATTCTTGAAACGTGAAAAAACTTCTGCCATTAAAACAGCCTCCTTATCTTGCGTAACTCATTAAAATTCTTTTGTATATTCGCCGGACAGCGCTACGTAAAAATGCGGTGTCCGACACGGACCATATTCGAACCGCACTTCACGGCCTCAACGTAGTCCGCACTCATACCCATGGAAAGGGTAGTCATAGAGCAATTATATATGCTTTTTGCGCCTATGTCAACAAATAATTTGTTTAAATTTGTAAAAATACGCGTAAGTTCGGGTTCCGGAGCGCCTTGCGGGGCCATTGTCATCAGACCGCATACGGTCAATCCGGGGAGCGCGGCGCATTGACGCACCAGTTCCTCGGTCGCCTCCGGCGTCACGCCGGACTTGCTGGCTTCGCCGGAGACGTTGACCTCGATCAGCACGCGGCTCACCACGCCCGCCTTCACGCTCTGCCGGGAGATCTCCTCCGCAAGTTTGAGCGAGTCGCAGGAATGGATCAATTCCACTTTTCCCACGATATATTTTACTTTATTGGTCTGCAGCCGGCCGATCATGTGCCAGTGCAGTTCCGGAATTTGTACGCCCGCTTCCCGCAGCTCATCCAGCTTGCGCCATTTGTCCATGAGCATCTGTACGCGGTTTTCGGCAAACACCGTCTGGCCGGCGCGGATCGCTTCCAGCACTTCGGGCACGCCGGAATATTTGGTGACGGCAACGAGCGTGACGTTGTCCGTTCGCCCGCTCTCGGTCAATGCCGCATCGATGCGGCGGCGCACTTCGCGCAGATTGTCGGCAATGCTCACGCTCACACCTCCTGCCCTTCTTCAACTTTGTCAAAGTTTACGATATATTCTTCGTTCTCGCGCACCCACACGCCGCTGCCGTCGTCCAGCGAGGAGCGGTTGTTGATGATGGCGTACACGCCGTCGTTGGAGAGCACGTTTACGTACGCGTAACGGACATATCCGGAGCGCAGTATCGTGAGCCGCGCCGTGAGTCCCGCTCTGTCCCAGTCCGTGAGCACCCGGAGCGGTACTTTCAGCCCTTCGATGTGGCTGAATATCACGGTGCCGCGCAGCCGTCTCATCGTCACGGTCGCGTCCAGCCCGCGGTCGGCTCTGAGCACCGCCAGCGACACGCTGCCGCAATAATACACGCCCACGATCTCTGCTTCGAATCGGATATTTTCGTCCGGCGCGTAGATCTCCGCGGTATTTCCGGGGTAAATATGATGCGTTCCGGGGTCTTCCACCTGCACCGTGATGTAAAAGTCGTTTTCACCGGCGATGCGCGCCACTTCGGTGCCGTTGTTCACCTGCCGTCCGGAGGAGGATTCGGGAGTGCCTTCGGGCAGCGTTATCGCCGCCAGTTCCGCTTCACTGAGCGTGCTGGACATTTCCGACTTGAAGCTGGTCTCGCTGATGCGCGTGCGCAGGGCCTGCGTTGCCTCCGTGACGCGGTTCTCGTTGCCGTCCGTGTGGAACGACACCACGCCGGCTTCGGGGGCCTGGACTTCGTGCATTGACGCCGCGATGCGGTCCCGGATCTTGCTGCGCTGCTTTTGCAGGTCTTTGATGTACGTGTCGGCGGATTCGGCGTTCATTTCGAGCTCGCCCCAGCGTGCGTAAAGGTCGCTCAGTTCGTTGAACTTCGCGCTGTAGCCGGAAAGGCCGCCGGACATGGCCAACCGCGCCAGGTCGTCAATTCCGCTGTCGATCGCGCTTTCCAGCGCCAGTACTTCGCCGCTGCGGGAGGAGTCGATGTACGAAGACGCACGCTGAGCGGCGGCAATACGGCTCTCGATGTCCTTCAGGTCCCGCAGGTCGTCGGCGTATTCTTCTTTTATGACGTGGCCGATCACGGCGTTTTTGGCGACGCGGTCGCCTTCGTTTACGTTGGGAATGAACACGCCGGATACGTGCGAGTAAACGGGCTGCTCCGCGCGCAGGAACGAAAGTGTGCCTTCCGCGGCGTCGTCAATATACCCCACCGACAGATACTGCGTGTCGACGCCCTTGTCTTTGCGGGAGTTCACGGTGATGAGGACGATTATCAGCGCCAGTACCAGCACGACCGCCAGCACTTTCAGCACGCCCAGCCAGTTTTGCCGGCGCTGCATTCTGGCGTATTTTACGCGCAGTTCGGCTGCGGTCAATTTCCTCCGCGGCTGCTCTTCGTTCTGTGTTTCGGCGCTGCTTCCGCTCTCCGCGGCCTGCCGGTCAAGTTCGCGTTCCCGCGCCGCTTCTTTGTTTTTCCGCGCCTTTCGCGCCGCTTGCTTATCGCGCCTGGCTTTTTTCTTGTTATTCGATTTTTGAACGTTTTTCTCTGATCTTTGAGTTTTTTCCGCCGGTTTTTGTGCGGTTCTTCCGCTTTGCGAGGACTGTCCCGACGTTCTTGCGCCCTGTTCGGAGCGGTGCGCAGCGCGTTCCTCCTCGGCCACGTGCGCCTGATGCGAACTTCCCGCGGAACGGTGCGGCGCGGGCTCGCGCACCTGTCCGGAACGGGGTCTGTCCCCCGTCACGGAGTCGTACCCGGAACGGGGTCTGTCCCCTGTCACGGAGTC
>CACZOW010000164.1 GCA_902782885.1 uncultured Ruminococcus sp.
AATTATCCAGAGCGAATCGGCGCAATTTTGCTCTAATGGTATAAAACGCACGGAAAATGAAAAAATTATCCAGTTGCAAGACCAAAGGCGGAGCCAAATGGCATCGAGATGGAGCCAAAAATGGTATAAGACAGCTCAAAAATCATTAAATTTATCCAGAATCCGGGAACTATGCAAAAATCGAGAAGCCGGGAGAAGGCGCCCTTTGGATAATTAAGTCGATTGTCGTTAAAATTATCCAAATCCGCATGTCTAAAACACTCAAGTCCGTTGCCGGCAAATCAAATCCGCATGTCTAAAACACTCAAGCCCGTTGCCGGCAAACCAAAATTGAAAATTCAAACCATACCAAAATCAAAATCTCAAAACCGGTTTGTCGGGCCCATGCCATTTTGCTGTTGCTTTTTCCGGAACGGCGGAGTATAATACCCGATGTGTTGCCTCGAATAATGCTTGAGGCGCGCGTAATCGTGGCAAAAAACGTTCGCAAAAGCGGGCGACTGATTGGAAGCAAACCTATGAGATTCTATGCGGCCGACAAGGCTGAGCAGAAAAAAATAGTTGACCGACTCTGGATGGACGTGGCGGAAGGCCGCGTGAGCCGGAAGACCGCGAGAAAAGTGTATGTGCGCCGGAAGGTATTGTCCGGGCGCAGAGTGAAGAGCGGTCTGGCCGATATATTCGGCAAATCGGTATATGAGTCGCTGGGAGCGGTCGCCGCGGTGACGCTGTGTCTGATCGCCGCTCTGGGCTTCTGTCAGATGAGACGTTCAAACGAAGCGCTGCGTGCCAGAAACAGCACGCTGGTTGCCGAAAAACAGGCGCTCAGGGAAGATATTGACGAACTGAATTCGAACATTGGGCTGCTGAATGCCGCGATCGACCGCTACGAACTGCTCAGCGAAGAGCAGAAAGCGGAGATCAAAGAAAAAGAGGCCGACATCCTGGCCGGCAAGCAGCTGATAGAAGAACTTAAGCTTAAACACCAGAATGACCTTTCCGCGGTCACCGAAGCCGAAGAAGCGCGGCTGCAGGAACTGGTGGACATGATAAATGATCTGGACATCTTCAACGATCTGACTTCGCGTTCGGGAAATCTCTATGAGGCTACCAGAGAGATCGACGCCGCTACCACGACAATTCGACGTGTGCTGGGCGATTCGGAGCTGGCAGACGAAGTTATCGATCACCTGAACAGCGAATCCGGAAAGATCAAAGATTACAGGAACCGTTTCCCGGACTACTTCCCGGTGGACGGTACCTCGATAAGTTCCTCGTACGGCTGGCGGCGCGACCCGTTTACGGGCGAGAGCAAGTTCCACAAGGGAATGGATATCGTATGCAGCATGAACACGCCGGTGTGGGCCGCCGCGTCCGGCACGGTGATCGAAGCCGGTGAAAACGGCAGCTACGGCCTTAATGTAGTGATCGACCACGGCAACGGCATCGTGACAAGATACGCGCACCTTAACAAGATCATAGTAAAAGTCGGCGATACAGTTCAAAAGTCCGACAAGATCGCATACTCGGGCATGTCCGGGCGGGCGACCGGACCGCACCTTCACTTCGAAGTGATCGTGAACGGCGAAACGCAGAATCCGAAATACTACGTCGGTACGAGAGCATGACACTGCCCGTTACCGGCTAAAAGCGGTGGGCAATGAACTCAAATTATAAGAACGATAAAAATATAGAGATGTCTGAAAGGATCGCCCGGGAAGTTGCGCGGCGCGGAGGCTGCGCGTATTTCGTGGGCGGTTTTGTTCGTGATATGCTGATGGGGCGTTCGCGGGGAAAAGTGAAGGACGTTGACATCGAAGTGCACGGACTCGGACCGGAGGAACTGGAGCGGCTTTTGGGCACGCTGGGCGAAGTCACGTCCATGGGCGCAAGTTTCGGCGTGTTCAGCCTGCGGCATTATCATATTGACATCGCGATGCCCCGCACGGAGCACGCCACGGGAAGAGGGCACAAGGACTTTACGGTGTTCGTTGACCCGTTCATCGGGGCGGAAAACGCGGCGCGGCGGCGGGATTTTACGGTCAACGCGCTGATGCAGAACGTGCTCACCGGCGAAGTGCTGGACTATTTCGGCGGAAAACAGGATCTGGAGCGCGGCATATTGCGGCACGTCAACGACGAGAGCTTTGTAGAGGATCCGCTCCGGGCGTTCCGCGGAGCGCAGTTCGCAGCCCGGTTCGGCTTTGAAGTGGCGCCGGAAACGATCGCGCTGTGCAGCCGGATGGACGTGTCGGCGTTGTCGACGGAACGCGTGTTCGGCGAGACTGAGAAAGCGCTGATGCAGTCGGGCGCGCCCGGCGTATATTTTGAAGTATTGTCGCGCATGCGGCAGTTGGAGTGCTGGTTCCCGGAGGTGCTGACATTCATTGAAGGGCCGGGTAACGACGGCGGGGACCGCGCCGGCAGCGGCGCGCCGGAAAGGCTGGCGCGGCTCTCGGCACTGTTGAGAACGGCGGCGGCAATGCGCGGCAAAGCGTCAGATCCAGAAGGATTCATGTGCGGGGCGCTGACGCTGGCGCTGGGGGGCAATACGGCCTGGCTGCGGCGGCTCACCGCCAACCGGAAACTGCGCGCGTACAGTGAAATTATTGCCGCCGTTGCGCCGGAAATGGTGAAATATGCCGCGGACAAGGTGCATTTTCCGGATGATCGGACGAAAATCCACGAAGCGGAGCGGATGGAACTGCTGGACCGCGGGATACCGGCCGGCGACGTGTTGAAGATGGCGCGCGCGGTACTGAAAAACGATAAGTTTTTGTTGCCCGGACTGCTCAAACGGGGCGACAAGCAGGCGATAGAGCGGGAAAACCGCGAATTGGCGGCGTTATACGCGGCGCGGGATGCATTGCCCGCGGTAACCGGGAATGATCTTACGGACAACGGTCTGACTCCCGGTCCGGATTTTGCCCGCGGCCTGAAATACGGACGCGCGCTGCAGCTGGCCGGCGTCGACAAGCCGGAAGCGCTCCGGCGCGTGCTGAAACTGTTGAGAGAGGATGAATAGACCTTGGTAGATATATCTTTATTGGGTACGGCGGGCGCGGTGCCGCTGCCGGACCGGGCGCTTACGGCGTGCGTGATCACGGTGAACGGGCGGTCGATACTGTTTGACTGCGGTGAAGGCACGCAGACCGCGGCGCGCAAAGCGGACGTCAACCTGATGCGCACCGACGTGATCGCGCTCACGCACTACCACGGCGACCATATTTTCGGGATCCCGGGGCTGCTGCAAAGTTTTGATCTGGGCGAGCGCACCGCGCCGCTGTATATCGTCGGACCGGTGCGCCCGGGGTTGTCGATAGAGCAGGAACTGGGGCCGGTGCTGGCGCTTACCGGACGGCTCGGCTATGAATTGCGCCTGATCGCTATGCCCGAAGACGGCCTTGTTATGCATAAACTTTCCCGGGACTGGCCGGAACTCGCGCGTTTGGACGCCTTCCGCACGGAACACCGGGTCAACAGCCTCGGCTACATGTTTTCCCTCGGCCGCGCCGGTAAATTCGACGCGAAGGCGGCAACGGAGCGCGGTGTGCCCAGGATCCTCTGGCGCGTGCTGCAGAACGGCGCTTCGGTCAATATCGACGGCAACGAGGTGCTGCCCTCCGACGTCATGGGCCCGCCGCGGCGCGGTATTAAAGTGGTGTTTTCAGGGGATACGACGTATTGCGACGGCCTGACTGACGCGGCGCGGGACGCGGATCTGCTGGTCTGCGAGGCGACGTACGGGGCCAATGAGCAGGAAGCCATTGCCGCCGATTACGGCCATATGACGTTTGCGCAGGCGGGTCTCACCGCGGCGCGCGCGGGGGCAAAGCGGCTCTGGCTCACGCATTTTTCGCAGCGTATCGCGGATCCGGCGGAGTTTCTCCCGAACGCGGCGGCAATGTTTCCCGCTGCCGAATGCGGCTTCGACGGAAAGCGTATGACGCTGGAGTTTGATAAGAGGTAAAGCGCCGGTCAATGGCGCAGTGATGCCGCAGCCTTCCGCCTTATTGCTTCAGCCGCAAAAGCCGAAATCGGGATTTGCGGCTGTATTTCCGACGTGTGAAAAAATTATTAAAAAAGTGCTTGACAGCGCGTGCAGTATGGTGCATAATACGGGTGAAAGTCGTTTCACCTTGCATATCACGCATCTTACAGGAGGATAAAACAATGTTCAGCGAGAGACTCAGACAATTGCGTAAGGAAAAGAATTATACTCAGGAGCAGCTGGCGGAGATGGTGGATATCTCCAAGCGCACTCTGATCAACTACGAGCAGGGAAGATGCTACCCGAAGCAGACCGAGATCCTTTCCAAGCTCGCTTCCATCTTCGACGTTACGGTGGATTACCTGATATCCGAAGAGGATAAGTACGTTCAGGAAGCATCTGAACGCGGCGGCGGCAGCGCGGCGAAGGAAGTCGCGGCGTTCCTTTCCAGCGCCCGGACGATGTTTGCCGGCGGCAGGCTCAGCGAAGAAGATAAGGATAAAGTCATGCGCAAGCTCAATGAACTTTACTGGGACGCGCGTGTAAAGAACAGTAAAAAATACGGCCGGAACAGCGACTGATCCGGCTGCCTTTAGGCTGATCCGGGGACGAAATTTCCGCACGGCATAGTTAAACCCGCGTATTCTGCGCGGGTCTGTCTTGCTAAAAAAGAGCTGCATATGATAAAATACCGGTGACAACTCGCCGGAGGTGATTGTTTTGGCGGTTGACTATATCGAACAGGCCGCTTTTGCGTTGACGAAAAAATTTTATACTTCAGATCCGTTCGAATTGTGCGACTGTCTGGGCGTGACCGTGCAGACGGACGACATCGGCACACTGAAGGGAATGTACGTATACATCAAACGCAACCGTTATATTGTGCTGAGCGACCGGCTGAATCCCGAAATGCGCCGGCTGGTACTGGCGCACGAACTTGGGCATGATCAGCTCCACAGGGAATCGGCCAAATACAGCTTCATACAGGATTCGGATGTCGTTGACCTGAACGACCGCACCGAATACGAGGCCAATGTATTCGCGGTCACGCTGCTGATCGACGACGAGGAATTCCTGGATCTGGCGCGCAGCGGCGAGAGCGTCGAGCGCATTGCCCAAAAGCTCAAGACCGATCCGAACCTGGTGGTGCTGAAGAGCCGCCTGCTTAAAAACAGAGGCTTCCGCATCACGGCGTTTGAACATAAAGCAGACTTCCTAAAATACTGATGTGTCATGATTTCGTTTGAAAGTGACTATATAACCGGCGTACATCCGGAGATACTGAATAAACTGGCGGAGACCAATCTTGAAAGCATGCCCGGATACGGCGCGGACCGGTTTTGCGAGAGTGCGAAACTGAAGATCGCCGCGGCATGCTGCCGCAACGTTGACGTCGAACTGCTTACCGGCGGGACCCAGACCAACGCGATAGTAATTGCCGCCATGCTGAAAGACTATGAAGGTGTTATTGCCGCGCAGACCGGCCACATCAACGGACACGAGGCGGGCGCGGTGGAGTACGCGGGGCACAAAGTGCTGCCGATACCCGGCAGCGCCGGAAAGCTCGACGCGGCGGCGGTGGACAAATATGTTGCCGCCTTCTATGCCGATGCCAGCCATGAACACATGGTTTTCCCGGGAATGGTATACGTTTCGTATCCGACCGAGTACGGTACGCTGTATACGAAGCGCGAACTGACCGATATTGCCGCCGTGTGCCGCAAATACGGCATGAAGCTGTTTCTGGACGGCGCGCGCCTGGCTTACGGATTGATGAGCCGGGAGTCGGATATCTCGCTGGGCGACCTGTGCGATCTGTGCGACGTATTCTATATCGGCGGCACGAAAGCCGGCGCGCTGTGCGGCGAGGCTGTTGTGTTTACGAAACAGAACAAGCCTCCGCATTTTCTGAATTTTATTAAAAAACGCGGGGCGCTGCTGGCAAAAGGCCGGCTGCTGGGCGTGCAGTTTGACGCGCTGTTCACCGACGATCTGTATTTCCGGATCGGACTGCACGGCATCAAAACTGCCGAAAAGCTCAGGAACATAATGTCCCGGCACGGTGCGGAATATTATGTGGACTCTCCTACGAATCAGACCTTCGTGGTCGCCGACCGGACAATGATGAAGAAACTGGAGGGGAATATCCGCGCGGATCTGTGGGAGAAGCTCGATGAAGAGCGTACGGTGCTGCGCTTTGCCACATGCTGGTCAACTTCGGATGCCGATCTGGAATTTCTTGACCGGGTGCTGAACTGAAGGAGATATTGTCATAGTGACGCATTATAAAGTAAGCGGAATGAGCTGCGCTGCATGCAGTGCGCGCGTCGAGAAGGCTGTGTCGAAGGTGGAGGGCGTAGAGTCCTGCACCGTAAGTCTGCTTACCAATTCGATGGGTGTTGAAGGTTCCGCGACGCCGGAGGAGATCATTGCCGCCGTGGATTCCGCGGGATACGGTGCGGAGCTCATGAACGCGCCGGGAAGCGGCGATATTTCTGCACGGGGCGGCCGTTCAAACGGACCGAATGCCGAAACTGCCCGCGATCCGCGGGAGGACGCGCTCAAAGACCGGGAAAGCCCTGTTTTGCTGCGCAGGCTGATAGTTTCCGCCGTGTTCCTGCTGCTTTTGATGTATTGCTCGATGGGGCATATGATGTGGCACTGGCCGCTGCCCGCGGCGTTCGACCGGCCCGTGTTCATGGGTATCGTGCAGATGGCGCTTGCATCGATCGTAATGATCATAAATCAAAAATTTTTTGTCAGCGGTTTCCGGTCGCTTTTCAAACTGGCGCCGAATATGGATACGCTTGTGGCTCTGGGTTCCGGCACGTCGTTTATATATTCGTTCGTACTATTGCTCATTATGGCAGATGCGTCGGGACGCGGCGATATGGAAACCGTAATGCGGCTGCATATGGATCTGTACTTCGAGTCTGCGGCAATGATCCCCACGCTGATCACTGTGGGCAAGCTGCTGGAGGCGAAGTCAAAAGGCAGGACCACCGATGCCTTGAAAGGGCTGTTCAAGCTGGCGCCGCGCACCGCAACGCTGATAGTTGACGGCGAGGAGCGCACGGTTAATATTGAGGACGTTAAAGTAGGCGATATATTCGTTGTCCGGCCCGGCGACAATATACCGGTCGACGGCATCGTAGAATCCGGCAGCGGCGCGGTCAACGAAGCCGCGCTCACCGGCGAAAGTCTGCCCGTGGAAAAAACTGAGGGCGACGGCGTTTATACCGCCACGGTCAACACCACGGGCTACATGAGATGCCGCGCCACGCGGGTAGGAGAAGACACGACGCTCAACCGTATCATCAAAATGATGTCGGACGCCGCGGCAACAAAGGCGCCTCTGGCCCGGATCGCAGACAAGGTATCGGCGATCTTCGTCCCGGCAGTGATGGGGATAGCACTGCTTACGCTGGCAGGCTGGCTCATTGCCGGGCGGGCGTTTTCATTTGCGATCGCGCGGGCAATAACCGTTCTGGTCATCAGCTGCCCCTGTGCGCTTGGGCTCGCTACTCCGGTAGCGATCATGGTCGGCAGCGGCGTGGGCGCCCGAAACGGTATTTTATACAAAACCGCCGCATCGCTGGAAACGCTGGGCCGCGCCAAACTTGTAGCTCTGGATAAGACCGGAACCGTAACAAAAGGAGAGCCCGCGGTCACCGCGTTGATCCCGCTCGCCGGGACGGATGAGCGCACGCTGCTCACACTGGCGGCGGCGCTGGAATCGGGCAGCGAACACCCTCTGGGCAGAGCGGTGGTGCAAAAGGCGCGGGAGAGCGGCCTTGAATTGCCCGAAATATCAAATTTCAAAGCATTGCCCGGCGCAGGACTTTCGGCTGACCTTCCGGAAAGGTATGGCGGATTTGACGGCCGCGAATTATGGGGCGGCAGTCTTAGATTTATTGACGGCAAATTCGGATTGCCCGAACCGCTTAAAGCGGAGGGCGCGGCGCAGGCCGAAAAAGGCGCCACTCCTCTGGCCTTCGTGTGCGGCAGTACTGTGCTCGGGCTGATCTGCGTGGCGGATACGATAAAAGACGATTCGGCGAAAGCGGTAGCGGAACTGAAAGAAATGGGGCTTACCACGGTAATGCTGACCGGCGACAACGCCCGCACCGCCGGATATATCGCAAAAGAAGCCGGTATCGACGAGGTGTTGTCCGAAGTGCGGCCGGAGGGCAAGGCAGCGGCAATAAATGAATTGACCGCGCGCGGCAGGACGGCCATGGTAGGGGACGGGATCAACGACGCTCCGGCGCTGGTGAGCGCGGACGTGGGTCTGGCTATCGGTGCGGGGGCTGACGTGGCAATCGACGCCGCGGACATCGTGCTGGTGAACAGCAGACTGTCCGACGCTGCCGCCGCGATACGGCTCAGCAAAGCCACGATCCGCAACATTTACGAGAATATGTTCTGGGCATTCATATATAACCTGGTCTGCATTCCGCTGGCAATGGGAGTATTCGGTCTCACTATGAAACCGATGTACGGCGCGGCAGCAATGAGCCTTTCCAGTTTCTGTGTGTGTATGAACGCGCTCCGGCTGAATCTGGTCAAACTTCACCGGAAAGGCAATGAGCGGAGGCTCGGAACGGCAGGACCGAATACGTCGGCAACACGAATGGAGGAAGATAAAATGACAAAGATCCTGAATGTAGAAGGCATGATGTGCATGCATTGCGAAGCGCGCGTTAAGAAAGCGCTGGAGGCGATTCCCGGAGTCGCGGAAGCGGTGCCGGACCACGAGAAAAACATCTGCACCGTTACGCTGAACAGCGACGTTCCGGATGACGTGCTCAAAGCGGCGATCGAAGCGCAGGGATATACGGTAAAATGAGTGGGCGCGGGTTGAAACGACACGTAAGCGCCCGAAAAAACGGTGCGCGGCTGCCGCTGTGTTTTGTGGCAGTCTCCGTGCTCCTCGTGCTGCTGATCGGTCTGTCGGGCTGTACCGGTTTTTACGGTAAGAACGACGGGCTCAGCGGCTGTCTTTCGGTGCGTGTGAGCGACTGGAAGACCAGGGCTTTTGCCGCGGAATACTACTGGGACGGGTTTACGTCCGCAGAAACGCTGACGATCGATATCCCGGATGAGTATAAAGGTACTCCGGTAACGGCGCTGGGCGGCTACATCGGCACCGGCGTGCCGACGCCGTTTACAGTCGTGCCTTCAACGAACAGTCAACTCGAATTGGATCACGCGGATTTTGTCGTGCTCAGCCAGCTCGAAGACGACACGGTGATCAATTATGAGGAAATCTATTTTACGGTAAATATCGGGAAAAACCTAAAAGAGATCAATTCGGTGATCCGCAGAAATATCCCGATACGCATGCCGGACGGAACGGTCACGGTCTACGAGATCGATTACCGTTTTAATTGTTCGGAGGAGAACAGAACGTTTTATTCCCGTGACGGTATCCTGTATAACCGTTCCGACGACAAGCCGGTCGCCAAGCTTTATCAGTCCGGATCCGGTGAAGCCGGTTGACCGCTTTTCAGCTCTGAGACTGTGACTGTGAAGTCTGTTGACCGCGTTTCAGCCGGCGGACCCGGTTGACGTAGCGCTCGAATTCGCCCGAACGGATGAACTCGGCGAGTATCAGTTGTTCAAACGTCGGAACGGGGCAGGAATAGAAGCCGGAGGTCTCTTCGTAACGTGTCAGCATTCTTTCCGGCAGTACCATGTAGGATATTCGCAGCGACGGAGACAACGTCACGGAAAACGTATTCATATACACTACGTTGCCGCGCTCCGAGAGCGCGTACAGCGGGCTTGCGGGGCGGCGCATGACCGTAAATTCGGATTCGGCGTCGTCTTCAATTATGTAACGGCCCGGCGCGGAGGCCCAGTTCAGGTATTCGCGGCGTTTGCCCGCGTCAGCGGTTACGCCCGAAGGAAAGCTGCGGTACGGGGTCACGTGCAGCACGGAGGCGGAGGTGCGGGCGAGTTCATCGGACAAAATGCCGTTGACACCCAACTTGAGCAGCTCAAGTCTGGCGCCTCCCGCGCGGTAAATGCGGGCAATTTGCGAATAAGACGGCGACTCGACGCCGAAGATGCTGTCCCGGCCGAACAATCTGATCAATCTCTCATACTGACAATCCGAACCGGAGCCGATTATGATCTGCTCCGGTTTGCAGTTTATGCCGCGGCTGCGCGCCAGGAAATCGCGCAGCGCCAAACGCAGTTCCGGATGGCCGCGGTTGGGCGATCGTTCAAAAATATTTTCCTGGCGGCTGCTCAGCACCTGGCGCACCGTCTTTGCCCAGGTAGGGAAGTGAAATGCGGGGCCCGGAAGATCCAGCGCAGACATGGCTTCGGAATTCCGGCGCAGCGGGGTACGAGCCGCGTTGTCCGCCCCGTCGACCGGAGGCCGGAATTGACCGTCGTCATAACTGACATAGTAGCCGCTGCGCTCGCGGGATTCCGCGTAGCCTTCCTCCAGTAGCAGCGCATACGCGTGTTCGACCGTGACGGGGCTTAGACCGGTGCTGTCTGATAGCGCGCGTTTGGACGGGAGTCTGTCCCCGTGCTTAAAAACGCCGGAAGCGATCTCGCCGGAAAGCTTTTTGTACAGTTTGATATATTCGGGCTCACGTGCGGAAGACATATTCGTGCTCCTTGATAAATGTTGTCATTATATTAAATCTGGTATTATAAAAATATTGAAAACTGATTATTTCAATAATACCAAAACAAGTATATACTAAAGTCAGTCCGAATGCAAGTCCGGACAGGAGGCGACTGATATGAACGAGACCGTTTCATTCAAAAACATACAAAACCGCACGTTATGGATCTGCATCACCGCGTTTTTTATGGGCATCAACATACTCATGAGTTCGTACGGCATTCCGGTACCGGGAGGCCATCTGTACCTTAACGACGTTATTATATGCACTGCGGCGCTGCTCCTGGATCCGATAGCGGCAATGCTGGTAGGAGGCATCGGAGCGTTTCTGGGGGACTTCTTCTTTTATCCTACGCCGATGTTCGTATCTCTTGTCACGCACGGACTTCAGGCGTTCATGATCTCGCTGATAGCGCACCGGATGCTGAAAAAGCGGCCGATGATCGCAGGGGCAGTCGGCGTTGCCGTCGGTGCGGTCATCATGGTGGTCGGTTATACACTGGGCCGTGCGTATATTTACAGTACGCCGGAATACGCGGTCATCAAACTGCCGTTCCAGATACTGCAGGCTGCCGTCGGCGCAGTGGCCGGCTGGGCGCTGGTTTTCCCGCTGAGGCTGGGCAAAGTGTTTCACAAGCACGTCGGAATATACGGCAAAAAAAGCAGTTGACAATCGCGGGCACGGCGTGGTATACTTGTCAAGCGTTTTAGGTTGACAATGTTGCCGCACACGCCGCGGAATGCCGGCCGGAACGCAAAACCGGCCGGCATTATTATATTGCCGAAGGGGAGGTACGCCGTGGAGCTGCAA
>CACZOW010000165.1 GCA_902782885.1 uncultured Ruminococcus sp.
GAACCGCCGGAGCCGCCGGGCGACGTGAAATACGTGTCGGTCATTTCCAGGCGCGCCGCGGTCTGGTTCATGAGCGTGACGAAATACTCGGTGTTGGGATTCACGTAGCCGGCCAGGACGGAAGCGCAGTTGTCCGCGCCGCCCAGCAGCATGGCGCGCAGGAGCATGCCCACGGTGTAACTGTTGCCCGCGGTAAGCTTGTACTTGCCGTCTTTCGACACGCTGCTCTCGGTGGGGACTACGTTGTCCGTCAGCGACACGCTCTTCCCTTCCGGCGCGTACTCCAGCACCACCACCGCACACATCATGCGGGAAAGCAGCGTCGGATCCGCCATCGACTGCGCGTTCTGCCGGAACAGCACCTGCCCGGTATCCTGCTCGGTGACAATATAACTCAGCGCGTACTGCGGCTCCGTTCCGTCGCCTTCGGTTCCCGCGGCCGATACGCGCACAGGCGCGATCACACTAAAGACGGACAAGGCCGCCGCCAATATCATGGCTGCGACCTTAAACATCGTGTTGTGTGCGGCTTTGTCGTGCGCGCGTTGATCCATCTTATTTCAGTTTCGCCAGATGCGCGAACCGCGGCAGTCCGTCCTCCACCGGAGGATGCGAATCGCCCTGAATGAGCGGCAGCGCGTATTTGACGTAGTCGTCGGTGATGAAGTTGCCTTCGGCGTTGATCCATTCGCGCGGAAGCTTCTTCTCGGTGTTGGCCACTTCGCTCAAGGGGATGAGTTTGGGCAGGCAGAGATAGTTGCCTTTCTCGTCCGTGGAGCGTTCAAAGCCGACGCAGAAGTCGGTCACGCCCTGCACCGCTTTTTTAACGGCAACGGCGCCCGCCATATGGGCCTCGTTAACGTCGGTGAGCGAGCCGCAGTGCGCCGCGCAGCGCTGAAGCAGGCTGAACTCGATGCCGCGCACTTTGCAGCCGATGGCTTCTTTCGCCGCGTTTGCCAGCGTGGTGGCAACACCGCCCAGCTGCGCATGTCCGAACGCGTCCCGCACGCCGCTGTCGGCAACGAAACGTCCGTCCGCGTACTGCGCGCCTTCGGATACGGCGACGATGCACTTGCCCTGCTTCTCATACACGCGTCTGACGTCCGCCAGGTACTGCTCCATGGAGAACGGCAGCTCGGGCACGTAGATCAGATCCGGGCCCATGCCTTTGTAGGCCGCCAGCGCAGTGGACGCCGTCAGCCAGCCCGCGTGTCTGCCCATGACTTCCAGTACCGCCACCATTCCGGTGTCGTACACTCTGGCGTCCTGGTAAACTTCCATGGTGGAGGTGGCAACATACTTCGCCGCGCTGCCGTAGCCGGGGCAGTGGTCGGTGCCGTACAGGTCGTTGTCAATGGTCTTCGGCACGCCCATTACGCGCATCTCATACCCGGACTTCTGCATGTATTTGCTGATCTTGTTGCAGGTGTCCATGGAGTCGTTGCCGCCGTTGTAGAAGAAGTAGCGGATATTGTACTTCCGGAACACTTCCAGCAGCCGCTTGTAGTCGGTGTCGTCAACGTCCGCGTCCTTCAGCTTGTACCGCACCGAACCCAGCGCGGAGGAAGGCGTGGTCTTGAGCAGTTCGATCTCATACGGATCTTCCTTGCCCATATCGTAGAACTCCTCGTCCAGCATGCCTTTGATACCGTGGGCGGCGCCGTACACTTTGGTGATGCAATCTTCGCCCAGGGCGGTCTGGAACACGCCGGCCGCGCTGGAGTTGATAACGGATGAGGGACCGCCGGATTGTCCGAATATCGCGGCGCCAATCAGTTTTGCCATAGCTTATTACCTCTGTTCTGCCGGCGCTGCCGCCGGTCGTATTGCTTGCCTGTATGCCGCCGGATCACGCTTTGCCGCTGCAGCCGAGCACGTCGCGGAGTTTGTGGCGAACCAGCTCTTTGATGTTGGCGCGGGCGGGTTTCAGATACTCTCTGGGGTCAAATTTGTCCGGATGCTCGTTGAAGAACTTGCGGATCGTGCCGGTCATGGCCAGACGGAGGTCGGAGTCAATGTTGATCTTGCACACCGCAGATCTGGCCGCTTCGCGCAGCTGATCTTCCGGTACGCCGATAGCGCCGGGCATAGCGCCGCCGTTCTCGTTGATCATGTTGACGTACTCCTGCGGAACGGAGGAGGAACCGTGCAGCACGATGGGGAATCCGGGCAGTCTCTTCTCGCACTCATGGAGCACGTCGAAGCGGAGCTGCGGCTTCGTGCCGGGCTTGAACTTGTAAGCGCCGTGGGAGGTACCGATGGCAATAGCCAGCGAGTCGCAGCCGGTGCGCGTTACGAATTCTTCCACTTCTTCGGGACGGGTGTAGGAGGCGCAGCCTTCCTGCACTTTTACTTCGTCCTCAATGCCCGAAAGGGTACCAAGTTCGGCTTCGACCACAACGCCGTGCTCGTGCGCGTATTCCACCACGCGGCGGGTGATCTCTATGTTCTCCTCAAAAGGTTTGGAGGAAGCGTCGATCATGACGGACGTGAAGCCGCCGTCAATGCACGCCTTGCAGGTGTCGAAATCCGGGCCGTGGTCAAGATGCAGCACCATCGGGATCTCGGGGCACTCGATGACGGCTGCCTCGACGAGCTTGATCAGGTACGTATGGTTGGCATACGCTCTGGCGCCTTTGGACACCTGCAGGATAACGGGGGCATGCTCCTCTTTGCAGGCCTCGGTGATACCCTGGACGATCTCCATGTTGTTGACGTTGAACGCGCCGATGGCATACCCGCCATTGTACGCTTTCGCAAACATTTCTTTTGAAGTTACTAACGGCATATCAAAAACATCTCCTTAAAAAAATTTGAGTTGTCGTACTTCGCGTGTGCTGCGTCTCCCGCGTCTCCGCTCCCTGCCGTTCCTGCCGGCGGGCCTCCCAGGGGTCCGGACGGTCCGGCCGGCGGGCAACTTCGGTCCCCGCCGCACACTAAATATTATTCTAACAAATATAGATGCAAAATGCAAATGACAATTTGGAGGATGAGACTGTCAAGTAAACGTGGGCACTTTTTCCTTCCGCCTTTTTTGTAGCACTGTCTTCTCTTGCCTGTAAAGGCCCGTTACACTAC
>CACZOW010000166.1 GCA_902782885.1 uncultured Ruminococcus sp.
CCCGGACGCAGAATGTTGCCGCCGAAAGTTCCGCCGCCAGAGCGGCCGCGGCCCGGAAGGCTGAACAGGAAAAAAAGCGCAAGATGCAGCGCAAATATCTGATCCGCCGCGTCGTTGTGGGGATCATTGTCCTCGCGGTGCTGGCGCTGCTGGTGTTCGGCGTTGTCAAACTTGCGAAGCGGGTATTCACCCCGAAACCCGTGGTAAAAAGCCCGGTCGTCAAAGAGATCGTATGGGAAGCCGGCAGCGGATTCCCGGCGGCGGAACTGTTCCTGTCCGACACCGGCAAAGCCGAAAAAGAGAACGGCGCACAGATCGCGGTAGAGACAGACATGTCGCAGCTCAATTTCAACGTGCAGGGCGCCTACAAAGTAATGCTGCGGTACACCGGCGTTGACGGCGAAGAAACGCAGTACACCGCCACGATCAGAGTGGCAGATACGATACCGCCGCAGGGCGTTGCCGCCTCGAATCTGTGGACGTACGTGGGCGAGCCGCGCCCCGTTGCCGACTATATCGAATCGGTCAACGACGCCACCGACGTCGCGGTATCGCTGGTACGCGAACCCGACTACAACACTCCGGGCATCCAGACGGTAGAATTATTGCTGGAGGACCGCGGCGGCAACCAGACCCGCCTCACCGCGCAGATCACCGTGCTGGAAAAACCGGCGGAATAACAGAGAAACACTTAATTAAGCAACCGGCCGCACGGCCGCAGTGACTAAAGATAAATCAGGAGGAATCGCACATGGCTGCTAACCGAAACATGAAAAGCGGAAACGGACTCAAGGTCATGATCGTCGTAATGCTGGCGATCATCGTGGGGCTTATCGTTATAATTGCCAAGGTAAGCTCCGATAATAAAGTTGAAAGAAATAACAATACGGTCATAAACGAGCCGTCGCAGGAACCCGGCGTTGTCACCGCCGCGCCCGCCACAGGTGACGCGGTCAGCACCGACGCGCCGCTTAACACCGACGGCCAGCCCGTCACGGAGGTTCCCGCCACGTCCGCGCCGACCCCCGTTCCGCCGACGGCCGTGCCGCCTTCAGAGCTTAAGCTTGTCGACTACACCGGCCACGTGGAACACATTTTTACGCACTCGCTGGTGGCGTTCCCCGAACTGGCGTACCCCACCGACTGCTCGGACGTGGACAAAGTGAAGAACACGTACTTTATCGACTGCATCACCGTGCCGGAGTTCAAGAAGATCCTGGACGCGCTCTACAAGGACGGCTACATGCTGGTCAACCTCAACTACGTGTTCGAGATCGACGGCAACGGCGTGCCGCAGCTCAAGAAATCCTTCAAATTCCCTGAGGGCAAAAAACCGCTGGTGTTCTCCTTCGACGACACCAACTACTACAGCGCCAAGATGGGCAGAGGCATGATCGACAAGCTGATCCTGATTGACGGCAAAGTCGGTACGTACACGAAGCACAAGGACGGCACCGTGGTGCAGGGCTTTGACGAGGAGTATATCCCGATCCTCGACCGGTTCGTGGAAGAACATCCGGACTTTTCCTTCGAAGGCGCCAAAGGCATGATCTGCGTCACCGGTTTTGACGGCATCCTCGGCTACCGGACCCAGCGCGTGAGCGACGGCGACGGCCGCACCGAAGCGGACCGCCAGCGTGAGATCGAAGCGGTGAAACCCATTGTCCAGGCGCTGAAGGATACGGGCTGGTACTTTGCCAGCCACTCCTACAAGCACGGCGTAATGGAGAGATATTCCGAGGCCAACATGGAGGACTGCGCGTCCAAATTCTATGACGAGGTTATCCCGCTGATCGGCAAGACACAGATCTACGTGTATCCGTACGGCAGCTGGAAACGTTCTTCCGACGGCAAGACTTGCCCCGCGGTGCAGCGCGTGCTCAACAGCTACGGCTACAAGTACTTTTGCAGCGTCGGCGCCAACTGGTACGCCAAGAACCGCTCCGATCTGGGCAGCATAATACTGCAGGACCGCGCCAATATCGACGGCACCGCGTTCGTATGGTTCCAGGATATATTCAGCGTGGTGGAAGGCACGAACACGCCGCGTTTCCCCAGCATCAACTTCCGCGAGTTCTATGACGACGCCCGCAACATCGCGTACGACGACGCCGTGGCGGCGTACAAAGAGTGGAAGGGCAAATAAAGCGTAAATGGTTCACGGAATGAGGATCAGTTACGGTCCGGCGGGCGGTCATGATGCCGCCTGCACATCCAGCGCCCCGTCTGCCGTGGCGCTGGGCTTTTTTGACGGGGTACACCTGGGGCACCGGCGCATACTGGACGCACTGGTATCCCGCGGCCGGGAACTGGGACTCAGGACCTGCGTGTACACTTTCGTCAACCAGCCCGCGGGTGTGTTTGGCGCCGGCGGCAATAAGCCCCTGCTGCTCTGCAGCAACCGCCTGAAGGCGGAATATATTGCAGAAGCCGGAGTCGGCGAATTGTGCTTCGATTGGTTCGACCGGAAGCTCAGCCGGCTGGCGCCCGAAGAATTCGTGCGCCGGATACTGGTGGAAAAATACCGTGTCCGGCTGGTCTGCGCGGGGGAGAACTACAGCTTCGGCGCGGGCGGCCGCGGAAACGCGGAACTGCTCAGGGCGCTGGGGGAGGCGAACGGCTTCGAGACGCTGATATTGCCGCCGCTGAGCGCTGAACTGAACGGCTGCAGTGTGACGGTGTCCAGTACGGAGCTGCGGCAATTGACCGCCGCCGGACAGTTCCGCGAATACGCGCGGCTGGCGGGGCATCCGTTCCGGCTGGAAGGCACGGTTGTCCACGGCCGCGAAGTGGGGAGGACTCTGGGCTTCCCAACGGCAAATATATTGCCCCCGCGCGGCATGGCGCTGCCCGCCGCCGGCGTGTACGCCACCCGTACCGCGATACGGGGGACAGACCTGATATTTAAGAGCATCACCA
>CACZOW010000167.1 GCA_902782885.1 uncultured Ruminococcus sp.
CAGCACGGTGTCCATCGTCTCCTCTTCCCCGTCCATCTCGAACACCAGCGGCACCGCGGACAGTTTCAGATCGCCGAATTTCCGGAAGCCCTCTCCCAGATACGCCAGGTGGCCGAAGCGCTTTTTGAGCTCCGCGGAGGTGGTATGCGCGATCGCGCTGAGCGCCCCGCCCGCGGCTTCGTTGTAGAAATAGCGGCCGTTGAAGTAGCCCAGGTCCAGCGGCACGGTGCGGAGATTATTGAGCATGTTGACGACTTCGGGCACGGTGCGCGGCAGACCCAGCGACGTGGCAAAATCATTGGTGGTACCGGCGGCAATAATTGCCATCGGTATGCCGGAGCCGCTCAGATACAGGCCGGAGGCAACTTCGTTGACCGTTCCGTCTCCGCCCACGGCGACCACGTAATCGTATTGCCCCGGCGCAAGCGCGCGCGTCGCGTTCAGCGCGTCGTCCTTGCCGTGCGTATACATCATGGTGATGCCGCCGCAGCCGGGCTCCGTGAGCAGTTTGTCCACCAGCTCCGGCACCCGCCGCTGTATCCGTTTTGTCCCCGAATTGGGATTGATTATGAATAATCCTCTCATTTCCGCGTACCCTCAAATACTACCTTACGGTCTCCGAAATCGTCCAGCGCGTACGATATCAGCCGCCGCGCGCCGTCCGCCTCTCCGTCCGAATAAAAACAGTACAGACGGCTGCCGTCCGTAAACATTTCCGTAATATGAAGCTCCGCCTCCGGGGTCGCCAGCAGCAGTTCCGGCGTGTCCGAATTGCGTTTCAGCGCGTATATGCCCACGTTCGTACGCATGCCGGCGCCGTCGTCGGTGTACCCCTCAAAGTACAGCCGGTCGCCCAGCGTGCAGTATGCCGCCGCATATGACAGCACCGGCGTTCCGGCGCCGCTCTCATAGTCGGCGATCTCGCCCTGCGCGTCAACGTCGTACTTCAACCCGGCCACCGCGATCTTTTTGCGGTCAATATCCATCACCAGCAGCTGGATGCCGTCTCCGACCTTGCTGTCAAACAGCAGCTTGCCGTCCCACAGCGTAATATAATACGCTTCGTCAAAGTACAGCAGGCCCAGTCCTTTGGTGCCACCGGGCTCCAGCACTTCGAAGATGCCTTTGTCCGCGCCGCCAGAAAACAGCACGCGGCCCTCCGGCGTAACTACCATGCAGTTGCGCGAAGGCGCATCTTTGACCTCTTCGGGGTAGATCACCGCGAGGTCTTCGTCGTTGTCAACGCCCTCCGGAGGCATGGCGTAGATCCCGTCCGAACCGCTGAAATACAGCAGGCCGCCGGCGAACGTCAACGTGGTGCCCGAACGCTCGCAGAGCTGCTTCATACCGCTGCCGTCAAACTCCAGCGAATAGATCTTGCTCTTGTCCCCGCGGAAAAACAGCCGGGACCCGTCGGTAATGAGTTCCCGGGCGGTTCCCGCGAATATCTGCTCCGGCGCGCCGCCCGCGGCCGCATTATATCGAAAGATCCCACCCGAAATGCCGCGGTAGAACAGCCAGTCGCCGGCTTTGCACATGTTGACCGTGTTGCCGTACTGCACGCTGCGGTCCTGCGGCGATTCTTCCGGGCGCTCCCGGTGACGGCTCACGATAAGCACCGTGACCAGCACCGCCGCGGCCAGCAGCACGCCGCCGCAGATCAGCAATATCCTGAGCCTGCGGGAACTCGCCTGCTTTTTTCGCTGCGCTTCCCGCTCAGCCACGATCTGTTCCTCGCCGCTGCCGCCGAACGCTTCCTGACCGTTCTCGAGGTACATCGCCTCGTGGCTGACGTGGGCAACGCGCGTCTGCTCCTCTCCCCCGATCGCGTCGTAAAGATCCGGACATATCTTTTCGATATCCGCGCGCAGCTCGCGGAGCAGCGTCTTTTTTTCGCGGGACGGATCTTTCTCCGCGGTGCGGGCAATGCCGCGCCGTATCTCCCCCGCCGCGGATCCGGAATAGTATCCGTTCAGGGAGGCAATGTCCGAATTTCTCAGTTCGGTCTCCGCCTTCAGCACCAGCATCTTGCCCCGGTCGCCGTCCAGCCCGAACAGCACGTCGCCGAGCAGCGACGAGGCGTTGTCAACGCGCTCCCGGGTCATCGGCAGCTCCGCCACCGCGGGATCGCGCAGACTGTTCCGGGAGAGCTGCATACAGATATCATATATCCAGTATTCACCGTTCATTTCGGTGTCAAAACTGCCCGCGAACCGTTTAACGCGGCGAAATGTTTCCACCGCGATCTCCCGCGCCAGCTTGCGCGAGCCCGTGACCGCCAGCGCCAGCCCGAACACGCCGGTCCGCGTACTGTTATATATAGTCCGGAGATCCTCCTCCGACTGCTTTGCCACACCAACGATGTTATACTCCAGTTTCAAAACGTCTTACCTCTTAAAGCAGCGGCGCGATCAGCCGCAGCAGCGCCTGGATCACTTTGTACCACCAGGGGCGCTTTTCCCACTCCGCCAGCATTATCTCCCGCGAGACCGCCAGCGTATCGTCAAAATCCCGGCGGATGTCCGCCACCGTATTGCCCCCGCACACCCACACGGCATCCTCAAAATGCAGGTAGAAGGAGCGGAAGTCGAAGTTTATTGTCCCCACCAGCGCGGTCTCATCGTCGGACACGATGTTTTTGGCATGGATGAAGCCCGGCGAATATTCGAATATCCGCACGCCCGCCTTCAGCAGCCGCCCGTAAAAATACCGCGTTACATGATAAACATATTTTTTGTCCGGGATGCCGGGGGTAATGATGCGCACGTCGACGCCCGCCAGCGCCGCCATGCACAGCGCCGTGGACATCTCGTTGTCAATTACCAGATACGGCGTACTGATATATATGTACTTCCGGGCGTTGTTGATCATCTGCAGGTACAGATACTCCGCGGGCCGGTTGGGCACCTTTCCGTACGGGCCGTCGGAAAGCGGCAATGCACAGCTCCGTGTGCCGGGCTCGGATGCCTCGACCGCGTACCGCGCTTCCGGGCTGTAGAAACGGCTGAAATCCTCTTTTTCTTCGCGTTTTCGGGAGTGCGCGTACGTCCACATCTGCAGGAACATCACCGTCATGCTCCAGGCCGCGTCGCCGCGCACCCGCATGCCGGAGTCTTTCCAATGGCCGTACGCTTCCACGAGGTTGGCGTATTCGTCGGCAATATTGACCCCGCCCGTGAACGCGGTCGCGCCGTCGACAACGCAGAGCTTCTGATGGTTGCGGTGATTGCCCACATATATGCGGCTGATGAACGGAATGAACCGGTTGAACTCCGCCACCTGCAGATTCTTGCGGGACTTCAGCTTGCCGAATTTGTACGGCAGCGCGAAAATGCTGCCGAAGTCATCGTACAGCAGCCGCACGTCCACGCCCTCCTCCGCTTTCCGGCAGAGCAGCTCGTACAGGCTGTCCCAGAGTTTTCCCTCGGACAATATGAACGTCTCTATAAAAACGAACTTTTTCGCCCGGCGGATCTCTTCCATCATGTCCGGGAACAATTCGTCCCCCAGCCGGTAGTATTTGACGTCCTGTTCCAGGTACGCCGGATACCCCGAACGGTCCAGATACGATACGATCTTCTCCTGCGCGGGGAATGCCTCGCTGACCCGGCGTACGCTCTCACGGCGCAGTTCCGGCGTACAGCAGGGCGCTTCGGGTATTGCCAGATCCGCTCCCAGCGGCATATGTTTGGCGATGCGGTACGGCGTGCGCGGCCAGCCCCACATCAGGTACAGCAGCACGCCCAGACCGGGTATCGTCATGACCACGACGACCCAGAGCAGTTTGAAAGAGGAGTTGCGCTCCGAATAAATAATCGAGATCGTGACGCCGGTGGCAATGACCATTCCCACGGCATACAGCACCAGCGCATACGAGTTCATATACAGTATGCCGAACAGCAGTATGCCGGCCTGCAAAAAGAACAGCGCCGCCGCAATGGTTATGCGGAGGATATTCGGTTTCTTCTTCTTCGGTTTTTTAGGCTTTTCGCTCAATACTCTGTCTGACATCTCTGCTCGCCGCTCTGTCTGCCGTGCATCCGGTCCCGCGCCTATCGTGGCGGCCGGTCATTTAAGGTTTACGCGCATGCCCGGCAGCACTTTTTTCCAGCTTTCGGGCCGGTTGGGTTCGGCCGGAAACTGTTCGTAAAGGCAGGCAACGATATCGTGCGGTCCCGCCGTGTCGTAGTCAACGCCGCCGTTGACCCACATCCGCGTCTCGCCGATGCGGTATTTTTCGGTGTTCGTCCACACCCAGATAGGCGTGCTCCACAGCCGGACGTCGGCGTCGATCGCTTTATACACGTCTTCCCGCACTCCGGCCTGTCCGTGATGCGCCATGTGCACGAAGTCGCTCTTGAGGTCGTCTCCATATTTCTTCAGCAGCCGTGCGCCGCCCGAAGCGCCGAGGTCGTGCAGGAACAGTACTGTCTTGTCCCCGACGTGCATACGGAACACCAGCGAGCTGCTGTTGGTGTCATTGCCGTCGGAAATGTCCCAGGTCTGCATCATTTCAAAGCGCAGCTCGTCGATGACGATCTCCTGTCCGGCGGCGATCGTTTCCGCGTTGATCTCTGCACCGTTCAGCATGTCGTAGTACGTGGTGCCTTCGGGGACGTCAATGCCGTTCACCTCCGCGTACCGCGCAAATCCGGCTTTCAGTTTCTCCAGGTCCGCTGCGTCTGACGTGTTGTACGGAAACGCCGCTGTGCCGTAGGGCGGGAAATCGAAATAAAAATGGTTGATCTTAAAATCCTCGAAGCCGGAGCATTCTCTGAGTGCCTTGCCCAGTTCTCCGAAATGGTCGTTATGCGCGTGAGACAGGAACCAGGCTTCGATCTCCAGCGGCTCATCGATCTTCTTGCCCGCCACAGCTCTGAGCGCCGCCAGAATGTACGGCTGCGCCCCGTATCCCTGCCCGGCGATGCCGCCGTCAATAACTATCAGCTTCCCGCCTGCGGTCTTGATTATATACGACTCCATCAGACTGTTCTTCTCGGGGACGATCATGTACATCTCCGTCTCCGCTGCCTTCCGGCAGCCGGTCAACGCGCCGCCGGTCAACACCGCCACAGCCATCACTCCCGCCATTACCAAAGTCGATACTCGTTTCATTCAGGCATCCTCCTACAGGTGTAATGATATCATTTTACAGGCGCCGCTGTCAACGCGCGAGGAACTTCCGCTTTTGTGAATGCCGGCTGATTTTCGTCAGACGCCGGTCATACGGGACAATGCCTGACCTGGCGCCTTCTCAACATACTGCATTCCCGGAAAATTGGATAAAATACGCAATTTGTCAATTTTTATCCTTCTCGGGCGCCTTCTCTGAC
>CACZOW010000168.1 GCA_902782885.1 uncultured Ruminococcus sp.
ACCACTCTCGAACACAGCCCGTATCCCATCACGATGTAATCGGGCCGGTGCTCCAGTTCGCCCGAGGTCAACTGCTCGTACACCCGGTCGATCTCGTCCTGCAGCCGTTTGCGCAGCTGTTCCGGCGTGTTGTGCAGGCCGCGGCCGATCCAGGTGATATCGATCTGATTGGCGCTTTCGGCGCTAAGCTGACCAAGTTCTCTGGCGAAGATACGGCAGGCAATGATATGTATGCGCATATGCAGGCTCCTATTTCTCCGGAAGGCAAAACGTCGGAAGTGTTACTGTTGGGGATTGACCGGCCCCTGGTTCTGGTATTGGTTCTGGTTAGGTTCCGGGTTCTGGTTCTGGTTCATTTCGCGCATTTTCCGCAGTTCCTCCGCTCTCTGCGCGGCTTTCTTCCGGCTTTTCTTCACGAGAGCGCGGATAATAAAGACCGCGGCGACAACGAACGCCGCAAATACGATGAGCCCCGGCAGCGCGCCGACAAACCACACCGCAAAGTTTTTCCAGCCATCAGCGAACCCTTTCCAGCCTTCTTTGAAAGAATTGGCGACCCGCTTGCCGAAAGATTCCTCCTCCACGTGCGTGTACGTCTCCACTTCGTACAGTTTCAAATATACCGTCGAATAATTGACCTGGCTGTCAATGACCAGCAGCCGCGCCTTATACGATTCGATCTCGGCGATAGTCTGGTAAAGTTTCTCCTGAATATCCAGAAGCTGGCTCGTATTTTCCGCCTTCTCCAGCATCCCGCTGAGCGCCTCTTTTTTGCTGTTCAGCGTATCGAGCCGGGCCTGGATGTCATAATACGTCTCCGTGGCGTCGGTGATCTTCTCCTGCGACGAATAAACGTTGATCCGTCCTCCGACTTCTTTTAAGAACGTGTCCAGCTTCTCCTGCGGGATCCGGATCTCCAGTTCGGCGGACTTAAGCGTGCGCCGGTCGTAGCCGTAGCGCTCGCCGCCGGCGATCCGGGAATTGCTGATATAGCCGCCCGCAAGGGAGACCTGCTCGAGGATATCGTTCTTCGCTTCGTCAAACTTCAGCGTCTCCGCGTTTATCTCGACGCGTTTAATAAGCTTTTCGTTGACCTTCTGGCCCGCGGAGTCCTCCTGACCTTCCTGCGGCTTCTCATAATCGTTTGCGAGACCGTCGGAGAAGCCGGGCATATCATTAAGTTCGTACGAGGCGCTGTGCGGATCTCCGCCGCCTTTCGAGCACGCGCAAAACGCGGAGATCACAATTGCCGCGGCCAATATCACCGCCGCAGCCTTCAGGTATTTCTGGCGTGGATCGTTTTTGAACTGCTTTTTTTCCATGATCATCATTCCTTTCAAGTTTGCGCGGTCAATTTCCGCCATCTACATGATATCCCGCCGGCAGAACGCGTCCCTCGCGGCCCAGACTGTCGCGGCGGCCAATATTGCCACATATATCACCGAATAGCCCCGGCTGAACGGGTGGATAATATACTGCACATAGTAATTGTCCAGTCTGTTCTCAAACAATCCGACCAGATTCATAAGCGTCGAAACCTCGCGGCTGAACCAGAGATTGCCCAAATTCCGCATAGGCAGCACCGCGTTGACAAACCGGTTGGATCCCATCCCGCCCAAAGCGCTGCTGAACAGATCGAACACGAAGTAGCCGACCGGAACGATGGAGGAAACTACTGCGTTTCTTGTGATCGCGGAGAGCATCAGCGCCAGCAGCGCGAAAAAGAAGATCCCGGCCGCGTCGATGAGCGAAGAGAAGAAAGTGGCCAGCCAGAACGGGAGGATCCGCGGCGAATCTCCCGAATTGAACAGCACGCGCCCGTGATCCCATACCCCCGAAACGGCAGAACCCGCCAGCAGCGCGAATACCGTCAGGGCCGCGGTCATCAAAAACGTCACGGTAAGCAGCATCATCACTTTGGCCCAGAATATTCTGCCGCGCTTGACGGGCGCAACGATCAGCGACTTGATCGAGCCGCTTCTTATGTCGCCGGCAATGGCGTTTCCCGCTATCATTGCCACCGTCAGCAGCACCGCCAACAGCCCCAATGGCAGCGACAGGTTGATGATATCGTTCGGATCGGTGCCCCCAAACATGGGCCAGAGCCGCCCGTCCAGCTTTACGACCCGCTCCGCCCGCCCGGCGCTGATACCGTTTTTCAGATCCTCCGCAAGCAGCTTGACAGACAGGTTCAATTTCTTCGTGGTCAATTCCCCGACCCCTCTGTATTGTTCCTGCCGATCCAGCTGCTCCGCCCGGGCAATAACGTACTCATTTGCCTTCCGCGCCGCCTCCTGACCGGCGGCGAGTCCGACGTTTTCCGTTCCGGCGCTGATAATATATCCGTACGCCTCCAGTTTCGCGGTACGTTCGAACGAATCCGGTTCGTTTTCCGCGATCCTTATAAGTTCGTTCATAAAAAAGCCGAAATCCGCTTTTGCGATCGCCTCGCGGTAGCTTTCTATTTTATCGAATACCTCCTGCTCTTCGGCGGCGATCCCGGCTTTCAGATCTTCATAGCGTTTCAGCGCACCGGCGAGCTTAGTTTCAGCAAGCTGGGTGGGATGTGTCCGTTCGAACCGTTCCCGAATATCGTTTAGCGGCACCGGTCTGTAGTCCTGTCTGGACAATTTATATTCTATAAGGATCTCGATTACTTTTATGTTGATTTTATTGACCGAGATTCGGCATATTGCATTGGACGCATAGTTCAGCGCGTTGATATACGCCTTTTCGGCATTGTCCTTCGCTTCCTTAAGCGCTTTTGTATCTTCTCCGCCGTTTTCCAGCGCACTGAGCGCGCTCTCATATTCCGCCCGCAGTCCGTCAAGGTTTCCTTCGGTTTCGGCGAGCAGCTGAGCATACTCCTCATTTGATCCGTTCAGGCTGTTTTTCTGCTCCTCCAGTTCCCGGATGTATTGTTCGCCGACACTGCCGGCAAATTTTCTGCCTATGATATTCTTCCGCTCCGTAAACATTTCCGTCAGCATCAACACGGCCGCCAGCGCAAGTCCCGCCCATATCAGAGGCCGCCCGAACACGCGCTTCATTTCGTTCTTATAGAGCGCAAACGTTTTATTCAATGCTGCCGCCTCCCTCCGTGAGCGCCATGAACAGTTCCTCCAGCGAGTGGCCGGTTTCCGCGACCGTAAGGATATTGACGCCGCCGGAGATCAGCGCGCTGTTGACCTCCGCCAGCCGCGCCTTGTCCATCCGCACCCTGAGGACGTCTTCCTGTTGACCGCGGGCCTCGCCGTCATTTGAACCGTTCGGGACAAGTTCCAGGCCGAGATTTTGCAGTATTTCCGCGGCGCGGGCAGCGTCGGTGACGCTGTATTCATATTCCCGTGCCGTGCCGCCGGCGCTCTTCAGCTCTTCCGCGGTCAATTCGCCCTTGATCACGCCGTTGTCAATGATGCACACGCGGTCGCAGGTCTGCTCCATTTCGGACAACAGGTGGCTGGATACGAACACCGCCGTGCCTTCCTCCGCGGCCATCCTGCGCAGCAGCAGCCGCAGCTCCCGGATGCCGCCCGGATCGAGCCCGTTGGTGGGTTCGTCCAGGATCAGCAGTTTCGGCCGGTGCAGGATGCTCTGGGCAACGCCCAGCCGCTGCTTCATTCCGAGCGAATACTTGCGGACTTTGTCGCGGATGCGTTTTTCCAGGCCCACGAGGCGCACGATTTCATTTATGCGCTCCCCGCTGATCCCGCCGTGAAGCGCCGCGTACATTTTAAGATTGTCCAGGCCGCTGAAATCCCGGAACATATCGGGATTTTCCACGATACCGCCCACGCACGCCATTGCCGCCTCGTACTCGGTCCGAAGGTCCCTGCCGCAGATGCGGATCTCGCCGGAATCCGGGAACAAAAATCCCAGTATCATTTTGATCGTGGTGGTCTTGCCCGCGCCGTTGGGGCCCAAAAACCCGAATATCTCTCCTTCATATACGTCAAAAGAGGCGTCCTTCACTATATGACGGCGGCCGAGCGTTTTATTTAGCCCTTTGACTTCCAGTATCTTTGCTCCGCCCATCAGTTCAGCCCTCTTTTCTCCATATATTCATCGTACAATTCGCGGCGGCCCTGAAAACTGTATGATACACGTACCACGCGCCATTTTCCTGCCTTGAATTCGACGTCGAACTGATCGAACAGATCGTAGTACATCGTCTCCCGTATAGGCAGATCGTTCTCTCCGCTCTCCAATTTCCCGTACAATGTTACCGTAGCGTGGGTCAGATCGTCCCATTGCCTTATCTCGGCGTGCTGGTAGATGCGGGCGGGGATCCCTTCGGCAGGGTCAAGCGTTTTATAATATTCGTCCGCGAGCTTTATCATTTTGTCCGGCAGACTTTTTACGTAAATTCCGGCGGCGACAACGAACGCCGCGCACAGCAGCACGAACACCAGCAGCGCAATAAGGCCCCGGTTGAGCCGGCTTCTCCATTTGCGGGTCTTGCTGTCCGTTTTTTTGCCTCCGTTCATACTTCCGCCTCCGTCCGTACTTACGATATTATTTTGCCAGCTCCACTTCTGCCGGGCCCAGCAATCCGGACGCCGGCAGCATAAGCTCTTTAGAGAAGCGGTCGCGGCGGCTGTACGCCACGGAATTGGCCACTTCGATGCGGAGCTCGTTGGCGCCCGCCTTCAGCGCGCCGTCCAGACGCAGGCGGTACGGTTTGCAGATCCGGCTGCCGATATATTTCCCGTTCAGCCACACGTGCGCGGTCTCGCCCACTTCGCCCAGCCGTATCTCGCCACGCGTTTCGTCCGGTCCCGCGGTAAATTCCGTTTCGTACCGCGCATATCCGCAAAACGTCTGGTCCCCTTCGGGTCCGGTCAGGTCGTACAGTTTTGCGGATTTTTCCGCCGAAAACGCCGGATATTCCGCCGCGGCGCAGCGGGAAATTCGGAACGTTTCAAGCACTATGGTCCTTTTCACCGCGTCCGCCGGTATTTCCGCGGCTTCCTCGCGGAGCAGCGAGCCTTCGCCGCAGATCTCCGCTTCGATATCCGCACCGAAAGCGAGGATGCAGGATTCGCCCCGCGCCAATTCCAGCGGGAACACCTTGCCGGGCAGGCGCCGGTACGTCAGGTTGAGGAGGTCCAGCTGCGCGCCGCTCATGTCCGCCGCGAGGGGCAGGGATACGGTCCCGCGGAACGCGCGCATATCCTCGTTGAACAGCATAAAGTAGTCATTGCCGCCTCTCGTGTAATGAAATACGCGCAGCAGCGGGAAGGCAGGAGCGATATTGACCGCCCGCTCCCCCGCGGCAGAGCGCACGAACGCCGGAAGGTCAGCCAGCGGAACGGTTTTCAGGGAATCGGCAATTTTGACCGCGCCGTTTTCCGTACGCTCCGGCTCCGAGTCCGTGAACGCCACCGGGAATCCCGCCCCGGAGAGCTCCGTCAATTTGGCGAGCACTTTCGCGGGCAATGTTCCCGCCTCCGGTATGATCAGACACGGCACGCTGACCGTTCCAAGCACCAGCTCGCAGCGGGCGTTCAGCTCCGCCGTCAGGAGCGCATCCGCCGGCACGAACATATAGTCCAGCTGCGCGTCGTACAGCGCCTTTGCCGGGACCTGAGAATACGAATACCTGTCGCCGGTCCATTCGGTCTCCGCGTGGTAGAAAATGCCGGCGGACAACACGGGCGTTCCGTCGGTGAACAGGTGGCTCACCCGGTTGGTGTAGCGCATCAGCGTGCCGAAATCGCGGAACTGGGGGTTGTTGCCCCGGGCGTAGAAGTGCGGCGGGCAATCCTTGCACGGAAAATGGGTGTCAAACGCGTGCGGGACAAAATGATTGACGCCGCGCACCAGCAGATGATCGATCAGCCACTTCATCATAGGCACGCCCTCCGCCCAGCCGTACGCGCCGAACACTTCACACATAGTGCGGCCGCGCATATGAGGCTTCAGGTACGCCAGCGAGCTGCCGAGTTTGGCCAGGGCGTAATTGTAGAACGTGGTGTCAACGCATCCGTAGCCCGCGGTGGAATTATGGTCGTAATGCCCCATTTCAGGTATGATCTGGTGCAGCACGACGTCGATTCCCGCCATGTCCTGCCCTTCCAGCGCCCTGAAATAGTGGCCGGTGCCCGCGCCCATCCGGGCGTGACAGTTCATATCCTCGATCACGTGGCCAATATACTCCACGCCGTGCGCGCGGCACCAGTCGCCGATCCGCCGGCAGAAACAGTCGCGGTACAGCCCGGTGAGAATATCCATATACGCCAGCCGCACCTTCGCCGTAACGCCTTCCACTTCCCGCCAGAGGCCGGGCAGCAACAGTTTCCAGTCGGGTCCGAGCTTCGCCTCCAGCATCTCCGGCATATCCTGCCGCCACGGCAGCGCCAGGAGCTGCAGTCCGATCTTGTAATCGTAGCCGCCTATCGGCATGCCGCGCAGGAACGAGTTGCCCAGCGCCGGTTCGTCGGAGAAAAAGCCCGCGAAGGTATTGCCGAATTCCGCGCCGTAATGGTCGAAGTGCGGTTTGTACACCTCGTTTATCAGAACGTCCACCGACTCGGGATCGATCAGGTGTATGTAGTCCGCCATATGTCCCGCGGCGCCTTCGCGGCTTATCGAGATCATATACACGCGCCAGCAGCCTTCCGGCACGTTCCAGTAGAGCAGGTCGCCTTTCACGTTCGCGGTCAGGTCGATCGCCTCTCCCGCCATCTTTTCTTCCGGTCCGGTCCGGCGGTAGGCGACCGCGGCCAACAGCTGCCGGTCCCGCGTTGCCGCCGCTTCGTCGTCAATATGAAGCAGCAGCGCCCCGGAGCGCGGCCCGGTGACGTCAACATGATTTTCGATCATGTGCCACTTCCGGAGCTCCGGATATTTCTTGGCGATCATTCCGTTGGCAATGCCCGTCGGATAATGTTTATCGTCCAGCACCCACACCTTCATGCCGCGCTTTTTCGCCTCGTCCATGATGAGGTCAAGGTCCCCCCACCAGCCGTCCCCGCAAAAATCGGGATGCGGCCGCGATTCCAGGCATACGGCGTGAATGCCCGCTTCTTCTATGCGGTCAAGTTCCGACGCGAATTTTTCTCTGTCATCTCCGTGCAGCCAGAAGAACGGCAATATGCGGTTCGCTTCCTGGCCTCGGCTGATTTCGGCAAGTTTTCTGTCCATAATTCAAATCTCCCGCTTCGGGTCGGTCAATTGCCCTTTATTGTGCGATTATTTTACCACATAGGGCGGGCAAATACAATTGCCGGCAGACCCGGGCGTTTTTCCGGC
>CACZOW010000169.1 GCA_902782885.1 uncultured Ruminococcus sp.
GCCGAAGTCGGATTCGTTGTCGTGGTTGCCGAACACCGGCGCCCAGGGGATGCCGAGACTCTCGAAAAAGTCGCAGAAGTCGCGGAACTGGCGGCCGGAATCGTCGAATTCGCCGTAGACGTTGTCCCCGGTGATGACGATCAAGTGTGGCTGCGCGGCGTCGATCGCCTCCTGCACGTAGCGGTAGGCGTTGTCCCAGACGCGATCCGGCGTCCATTTCAGCCGCTCGCGCGTGCAGAGCCGGTCCGGCACCCGCATCTGATCCGAGTCAATAATCTGGATGTCGGTGAGCTGCAGTATGCGCACTTCGCCCGCGGGGACGGTGACAAAACTGCCGAACCTGCCTTTGCTTATGCTGATGCTGAAGTCTTCCATGTGTGCCTCCGTATTTTTCACGCGGTCAATGCTCCGCGTTCCGCGTTCGCCGCTGCCTATGCCGCGGTCGATCTGAACGTCGCGAACACCGGCAAATGGTCGGAGATCTCGTACTTGTTCTGCGAGATCAGAAACGTCTCATATGTCAGCGCTTCGAAGCCGGCGGGATCGAAGAAAATGTAGTCAATAGGCTCTTTGGACGGGTTGTAGGACGCGCTCGACTCGTCGTACTGGGCGGTCATTGTCGCCAGGTGGTTCTCGTCCACGGTCACGGGCGCGCGGAGGCGGGCGTCGGCGAGCTTGATGGAAAATTTATTGCCGTCGGCATCCGTGTACTTGGAAGCGCCCTCGATGATCTTGATGAGGGCGTAGGTTTTACCCGCGCTCGTGGTGCGGCGGTTGTTGAGGTCGCCGGTGAGGAACATGGGCGTCCCTTTGAACCGCTGGGCAAATTTGACGATGACGCCCAGCTGGTTTTTGCGGATGTTGTTGCCGTCGGTGGAATTGTTCTGGCCGTTGTGGTCAAGGTGCGTGTTCATGTGGACGAACTCGCTGCCCGTTGACCGGTCGCGGAGGAGGACCCACGTGCAGATGCGCGGGTAATTGACTCCTTCGAGGTACGAACCGGGCACGTCGGGCGTGTCGGAGAGCCAGAACGTGCCGCTGTCAACGAGCTCGAACCGGTCCTTGCGGTAATATATCGGATTGGCCTCGCCGCCGGGCGTGCGTGCCTCCCCGACGCCGGCGTAGGAGTCGTTGAACACGTACTCATCGAGCCATTTGCGCCACGTCGTCGTGACCTCTTCCATGCCGACCACGTCGGGCTTCAGCTGATCCAGCAGCCTCCGGTAGAGTTCGGCGCGGACGATGAAAGGCGCGCTGTTGCCGTTCTCGGTCTGTATGTTGAACTGGAGCACGCGCAGCTCCCCGCTGTCTCCGGCAGGGTATGTTTCGGGGACAACGTACGCCGCGGCCTCACCCGCGCTCACGAACCGCATCTCGCTGATCAGTATGCTCTCTCCGGCGGTCAACGCGTACTGCTCGAACGTCAGCCGGAACATCCCGATGCTGTCCCGTCTGCTCACTCCCGCGTAGTCAAAGCAGATATAGTGCCACTCGTCGCCGGCGGGAACGCGCGCGAACAATTCCTTTCGCGTCGAGGAGGTCTCGCTGACCGTGCTTGTGCCGAGCAGCCCGAAACGGCGGTCGTGGGCATTCTGCGTCTTAACTTTCAGGATGACGCACGGCTTTTCCGCGACGTTGACGTTGAGATATCCCGCGGCCGCGCAAAATTCCTTGTACCGGAAGAATACGGAGGGGACGCAGGTATATGTGCCGGCTGACGCGGAGGGGCGTGCGGTGAGTTCCAGCACCCGGCCTTCGCTGCCGTCCTCAGCGAGCGCAGTTTCGCAATATATGGCATTCGAGAAGTACGCGAGGATCCCGTCGGCAACGTCGCTGCCGAAGTCCACAACGTCCAGGTATTCCGTGGGCGCGGGTGTGGGTGTGGGTGTTGGCGCAGCGGTGGGAGTCGGCGTCTGTGTCGGTGCAGGTGTAGGAGTCGGCGTCGGAGACTGAGTCGGCATCGGCTTTTCGGTGGGCGCCGCCGTGGGTGCCCGCGTCGGGGCAGGAGTGGGCGTCGGACTTTCAGTCGGGTTTTCAGTGGGAGCCGCGGTTGCAGTGGCAGTGGGTTCGGCAGTCGGGGGCAATGTCGGCTCCGCGGTGGGCCCGGCAGTCGGGTCCGCGCTTGGGGTCAACGCCGCTTCCGCGGTTGCCTCCGGCGTTGGCGCGGGAGTCAACACTGTTTCCGGCGCGGCCGTTGTCGCCTCCGCCGGCGTCACATCCTGACCGCTTTTTACGCCGCATCCGCCCAAAGTCAGCAGCAGCCCCGCCGCGGCAATGATCAAAAACAAAATCCAAACGCTTTTCTTAATGTACAAATTCATCAACTTTTCCCTGACCCTGCCATATCGGCAGTTCTCCGTTATCGTAAATTCAGCTGTCGCAAATATCGGCCGCCGTGCTACGGCGTCCCGCGGCTCATATTATACAGGATTTTGGTGGAAAGCACAATTTCCGGAACGACGCCCGGCAAATACTTGACTAATTGCCTAAAACGATTATAATAATCCCGGTTTTTGCCCGTTTTGATCTATTTTCGGGTGAATCCATAATCAACAGCGCACCGGCGGCCGCACAGAAAAAGCATTGTGCGCCGGAACGCGGGAGGTCGTGACTATGAAAAAACTGATGGCAATCTTCCTTTGCATCACATTGACGCTGCTGCCGCTCCTGGCAAACGCCGAAGCCGGCGCTGCCGCCGGAACGACCGGCGCCGCGGGTTTTGAGACCAACGTCGGCTGGAGCGTTTTCCCTTACGACGGGAACTCTTTCGAGATCCGGGACGACGGCCTTTACACGAAACATCCCACAAATACGGTATTCGCCAGGTCCGACAAATATGTTGACGGCTCGGTATCGTTTACGATGGAATACGAGGTCGACATATTGTCCGTGGTAAAAAACGACTACGTCTGGAACGAAGGCTGGCTGTATTATACTTTCAGCCTCGGAATGCCCTCGGAAGAGGACGAGCCCTACAATGAAGCGATCAAGGTCGGTCTGCTGTCGCACAGCGGATTGACAATGATGCCGCTCACCGACGGCGGCGTGTATCTGGATCTGACGATCAAGGAGCCGCTTCCCGAGGAGATCGCCGGCGAAGTGAAACATCTGACGGTCAAGATCGAATATACCGCGTCGGACCAGATCCTGACGTTCACGGTCAACGGCATCGAGGTTTACACCGACTATTTCGACGAGGAATTCCACGAAGGATACCTGGGGATCGAGACCGCCTGGACGGAGATGCTGGTGACAAAAGCCATATACACGGAATATCCGGACGGATTGCCGTCGGAAAAGACCGCCGAGCCGCAGCCTACCAAAGATCCGGCGGAGCAGACGGATGTTCCGGCAACGGCGGACAACACTCAGCCCGCGGCGACGGATGAACCCGGCAAAAACGGTTCAAAAGCGTCCGATGACGACAAATCAACAGTTCCGGTCGTCGGCATCATCCTCGGTGTGATCGCGGCCGCGGCAGTGATCGCCGCCATCGCGGTCATCGTGATCCGGAAGAAGAAGAAATAAAAAAACGCGGGGCGGTCATCGACCGCGCCCGCTTTCCGCAAACCCTTCGATGCCCCGTTTCAGCCGCTCCAGCCCGTCCAGGAGCGTCTGTCTGGGGCAGGCAATATTTACGCGCAGAAAGTCGTCCCCGGGCTCACCGTACGCCGCACCGGCGGTTATGAAGAGCCCGGTGTTTTTTCTTATATACGCCGCGACCGGCCGGCTCTTTCCGACGGCGCTGATGTCCAGCCATAAAAGGTATGTTGCCTCGCCGGGCACCAGTCTGACGCATGGCAGTTCGCGCTCGAGGAACGCTTTCACAGTTTTGCGGTTTTCGCTGACGTAGCGGTTCAGTTCGTTGACCCAGTCCCCGCCGTAATTGAAGGCGGCAATTGCCCCGACCGTTGCCAGCGCGTTCGGTTCGGCAACTTCATCGGTATTGATCCCGCGCCGCACTTTATGGCGCAGGAACGGTTCAGGAACGTATATTGCCGCCGTCTGCAATCCGGCCAGGTTGAACGTTTTGGTGGGAGCAACGCACGTGATGCTGTTGTATCGGCATTCCTCCGAAACGGAGGCAAACGGCACGTACTCTTTCCCCGGCTCGGTGATGTCGCAGTGGATCTCGTCGGAGATCACGGTCACGCCGTGGACCTTGCACAGGTGACCGATCTTTTGCAGTTCCTCCCGGCTCCAGATCCGGCCCACGGGGTTGTGGGGATTGCAGAGGATCATGAGGGACGTCTGCGGATCCGCCAGCTTTTGTGCGAGGTCGTCGAAATCGATGCGGTAGGCTCCGTTTTCATAGACGAGGCGGTTCTCCAGAACGCGGCAGCCGTTGTTGACGATGCTGTTGAAGAAGATGTTGTAGACAGGGGTCTGGATGACCACGTTTTCGTTGGGCGTCGTCAATTTTCTGACGATGCTGGAGATCGCGGCAACGACTCCCGTGCAGAACATCAGCGCTTCCTTTTCCATACGGAGGCCGTGGCGGCGCTGCCACCAGCCCGAATACGCGGCGTACCATTCGTCGGTGATGTCGGTATAGCCGAAAATGCCGTGCTCCACGCGGCGTTTCAGCGCATCGAGGACCTCGGGCGCAGTCCGGAAATCCATGTCGGCGACCCACATGGGGAGTTCGTCCTCGCCGACGGCCCATTTTATGCTGTCGGTATTTCTTCGGTCGTAAACGGTGTCGAAATCGTATTTCATTGCAGCCACTCCGGTCTGTCGGACTGTTTTCCGATATTGTTGCAGATGATCTTCGTTTTGTCCGGATCGACCTTGTCTTTTTCGATTATCAGCTCGTCGATGCGGTCCGCTTTGATCGTGCCGCTCCTGGGGTTGAACACGCTGCCGACTTTTCCGGTGATCTCGGCGTCAACGTCGGAGTACTCGAAGGCGAGCGTCGTGTTGATCAGGCGGCAATTGACCATTTTCAGGCGGTCGATGAAGCACAGTCCCTGAAGCGTTTCCACGGTGCAGTTGACCAGGGTGAGGTTCTCGGAGTTCCAGCCCAGGTACTCGCCGCAGATCAGCGAGTCGTACACGGTGACGTTTTTGCTGTTCCAGAACGCGTCTTTGGTGAGCAGGCGCGAGTTCCGGATGACAACGTTTTCCGCGCCGTCGAAACAGTAGTTGCCGTTCAGCGTGAGTCCGTCAACTTCGATGTTTTTGCTGTTCATGGCGAAGTAGCTGCCGCTGCCGACGGTAACGTTTTTGAGCGTCACGCCGTCGCAGCTCCAGAGGGTCTCGTCCGCGTTGTAGATGTTCACGTTTTCCAGCGTGACGTCTTTGCAGCGCCGGAAGTTTTTCGGGGCTTTGATGTCGGTGTTTTTGAATGTGACGCGGGATGAGTACCAGACGCCGGCCCGGGCGTTTTCGAAAAGGGTGCAGCGGTCGAGGGCAATGTTCTCGCAGTACCAGAGCGGGTATTTCCATTGAAACAGGCAGCCCGTGAGGTCAATGTTCCGGCATTCCTTCAGTGGGGATTCGCCGTTTTCGAAGACGGTGTTAACGACCTTCAGATCGCTCTGCTTATACAGCGCGCGTTCGCCGGCGCAGATCTGCTGGTCGATGAGTTTTTTCCTTGTTGCCATTGTTTTGTCCTTTCCTGACTTTCAGATCAGATCTATCAAGCGTTTTGAAAAGAGAAAGTCATTTACGATCTTGTTATATTCGTTCCAGAAGGCGAGCGCTTTGCAGCCGGGGGCGCAGGGGCAAACGTCGGAGTCTTTGTCAAGACAGGACACGGCGGCCAGCGAGCCTTCGGTCAATTCCAATATTTCTCCTACGGTGTACGCGGCGGGTGCCCGGGAGAGGGTATATCCTCCGCCTTTGCCGCTGTAGCCCTTGACCAGTTTCCCCTTGACGAGCAAACTGACGATCGACTCCAGATACTTTTTGGAGATGTCCTGCCGGAGGGCAACGTCCTTCAGCGCCACGCGTCCCTCGTCCGCGTGCTCCGCCAGGTCCATCATCACTTTTAGCGCGTATCTTCCTTTGGTTGAGACCATAACAAAACCTCGTGTAAAGTTTATAAACATATAATACCACAGGGTAAATGGGTAAATCAACAGTTTTTAAACACGGGTCTGTCCCCGTGTTCAAAAA
>CACZOW010000170.1 GCA_902782885.1 uncultured Ruminococcus sp.
CGCCGCGGGCCGCGTCAGTTATGTCCCGCGTCAGTTGTCCGCCTCCGCGCGCCGCTTCTTTATATTGTCAACGATATCCTGCTCGATTTCCTTCGGCACCAGCCCCGTGATGCTGCCGCCGTGCCAGGCCAGCTCCTTCACCACACTGGAACTCAGGAACGAGTTCTGCACGTCCGCCATCAGGAAGATCGTGTCGATATCGCCGTCAATATGCTTGTTCAGCGCCGCCATCTGCAGCTCGTACTCGTAGTCCGATACCGCGCGCAGGCCTTTCACGATGGCAACGGCGCCGTGCTGCTTCACGAAATCCACCAGCAGCCCGGAGAACGTTCCGACTTCCACATTGGGCATGCCGCCGATGCATTTGCGGATGAGCGCCGCCCGCTCTTCGATGGTGAACAGCGGGTTTTTCTTGGAGTCGTTGACCAGCACGCCCACGATAAGCTTGTCGAACAGTTTTGACGCCCGGCGGATGATGTCCAGATGGCCGTTGGTGAGCGGGTCGAAGCTGCCGGGATAAACTCCGATGCGCAGCGGGCACTTTTTCCCGCCCGCGCCGGCGCGCCTGGTCCTGTTTTCGCTTCTGCTGTCGCTGCTCATGCTTCCACCCTGCCGTTCTGCTGTTCGCCGCGCACTGTGTACATCGTCAATCCGACCGTTCCGTAGCCGCGGCTTTTTACGGCGCCGAAGGCTCCGATCGCGGCGGGCAATTCGCTTTCGCGGCTATGCTCACACATTATAACACAATCGGGGTCAAATAATCCATACCGAGTTACAGATAAAATTACGTCTTCGTAATAATTGGCGCCGTAGGGCGGGTCGAGGAGTATCAGGCCGAAGCGCCGGGGATCGCCTGCGCCTCCGCCGCGCCCGAGCCGTTCCAGCAGCGCCCCGTATTTTTCGGCGGTGACTTCGGTGCTGCCCGTAAGGTGCGTGTGTTCTAGATTCTGACGTATCAGCTCCGCGCAGCGCCGGTCGGCGTCGTTGAAGAGGCAATATGCCGCGCCCCTGCTCAGCGCCTCGATCCCGAGGCTGCCCGAACCGGCAAACAGATCCAGCACGGTCTTGCCCGAAAGGTAAGGCTGCAGCATGCTGAACATGGATTCTTTTACCCGGTCCAGCGTGGGCCGCGTGCGTATATCGTCAATAGTTTTCAGCTTCAGTCCGCCGGCGCTGCCCGCGATGACTCTGACCATTATCCCGATTTTCCCCTTTCGTGCCGTTATTTTGCGGAGTTTCTGCGCGATCTGACAATAAACACCGCTAAAACGGCCAGCGCGATCACGGCTGCGGCAACGAGTATGATGGCGATCACCGCCAGCGTCGGCAGTCCGCGCCGCACGTTATTGTCATCTGCCGGGTCGGGGAAGTCGCCGACCTCCACCAGGCAGCGTTCGATGAATTGACCGTCCGCCGATGCCGCCGTGATCAACGCGGTGCCGTCGGCGACCGCCGTGATCCTGCCCTCGCTGTCCACCGTTGCCACCGTCTCGTCCGAACTGGACCAGGTGAGTCCCGCGGACGCGGCGTCAACATTGGTCCCGACCACCCCGATAAGGTGGTCTGTCCCCGGTCTTAATCGGTAGCTGGCCTTTTCAAAACGCAGGTCCTTTATATAGGTGCCGGCATAGAGCGCCTCGACAAGGTCGCTGTTCGCTTCGCAGGACAGGATCAGCAGGTCGTCCAGCGCGGCGTCGGTCATGAATTGTCCGCCTGCCAGCGAACCCAGGTAAAGGGGCAGTTCGACTTTCCTGATGTCGCTGCTGAGCGCGACGCTGCCCCGCTTCTCGCCGTTGACGTACACTGTCATGCGGTGTTTATCCGTCACGAAGCATAGATGCGTCCACTTGTGAAGGAACTCTTTCATATTGACGCCGAACGAACTGTCGCAGATATCCACGGCGTACAGTTTCAACTCGCCCTCGTTGGCGTAGATCTCGAAATGGCCGCTGATCTTTTCGCCCTTGGCAAGCAGCACGTTGAAGCCTTTGAACGATTCCGCCTTGACCCAGAACGAGATCACGGTGTCCTTGAGCTGCAGATCGGATGTAGTCAGCATTATCTCGCCCCTGTTCGGGCGAATGGCGCTGCCGCCGTGTCCCTCCGTATATTCCGCGCCGCCCGCGTTGCCGGCAAACATATTGTAGCCCGATTCATCCGTCAGCACGTCCGAACGGTCGTCGAAAGACCATTGTCCCAGGATCGCGGCATCCAGCATAAAGCGGGAGCGTTCGGCGGGATTGGCGCCCGCGGAAGTGTCGCGCACGCCCATCACCGTGAGCGTGTATCCCGCGCGGTCTTCAGGCAGGCCCTCGAACTTCAGCAGAACGGTGCGGCCGTCGGCCTGCAGGGCGGCTTCGGTCACTTTCGCGCCGCGGTTTACGATATAGTAGTCGGTGTTGGCCGCGCTGTCGGGGTCAACTTCGCGGCTGAACGTGACGCTGGCCGTGTCAGCGCCGGTGAAGGCGAAGCGGAAGGCGCGGGGGGCAATATTGTCCGCGATCGTCCGGCAGGTAACGGTCTTCGACTCGCCGGAGCGGTTGCCGCCGCCGTCAACGGCCACCAGCTTGAAATCGTACTCGGACAATTCCTGCAGCCCCTCCGCCGTGTACGTATCCGCTGTGCCCTTGATCATGGCGAGCAGCCCGCCGTTCACGTACAGTTCGTAGTACCGCACGTCGCCCGCTTTCTTCCAGCTGAGTTTCACACTGTCAAACCGTTCGGACACGGCGGTGAGCTTTTCGGGCGCTTTGGGCGCGGACCTGTCCCCCGTATCACGGACGTTGAAGCCGGCAATACCGGTGACGCCGTCGGTGAAATTGCAGTGCACGGTCTTAGTCTCGCCGGGCTCGAGCCAGAAATAGTTGTCGTCGGGGCGGAACTTGTCGGTCACGCCCGCGCACTCGAAATTCAC
>CACZOW010000171.1 GCA_902782885.1 uncultured Ruminococcus sp.
CCGCAGCGCGCCTGTCCAATATTTCCCGCATATTTCCCGGGCGCGAAGAAAAATTGCGCATTTTCGTATTTAAGCCCTGAAAATCGCTAAATTTCAGGCGCATTTAGTGCTATATTAAATAAATGCGATTCTATAAATTTTGTATAAGCTCCCGCCGGCCGGTCCGCAGGCAGGTCTGCGTTCAGGCATCCGTTTTTAAACACCGGGTCTGTCCCCATGTTTAAAAAAACGGCGCAAAAAAAGGGAGGCCGCAAGCCTCCCGAATAAGAATCAGTATTATTATATTGACGCATTACTTGGCGTAATCCACGGCGCGGGTCTCGCGGATCATTGTCACCTTGATCTGGCCGGGGTACGTCATCTCGTCCTCGATCTTTTTGACGATCTCACGCGCCTGCAGCACCATGCCGTCGTCGGACACCGTGCTCGGCTTCACCATGATGCGGATCTCACGGCCTGCCTGGATGGCGTACGTCTTCTCCACGCCGTCGAAGGAATTCGCGATCGCTTCCAGTTTCTCCAGCCGCTTGATGTAGTTCTCCAGCGACTCTCTGCGGGCGCCGGGACGTGCCGCGGAGATCGAATCCGCCGCCTGCACCAGCACCGAGATCGGACCGCTCGGCTCCACGTCGCCGTGGTGGGACATGATCGCGTTGATGACCTGCGGACCTTCCTTATACTTGCGCGCTATCTCCGCGCCGATATCCACGTGGGAGCCTTCCATCTCGAAGTCCACCGCTTTGCCGATATCGTGCAGCAAGCCGGCACGCTTGGCAAGCGTCACGTCCAGACCCAGCTCCGCCGCCATCACGCCCGCCAGGCGGGACACTTCGATGGAGTGGATCAGCACGCTCTGACCGTAGCTCGTGCGGTATTTCAGGCGGCCGAGCAGTTTTACCAGCTCCGCGTGGAGGCCGTACACGCCGGTCTCGTAGGTGGCGTTCTCGCCTTCCTGACGGATGACCTGATCGACTTCCTTCTTCGCCTTCTCCACCATCTCTTCGATGCGCGCCGGGTGGATGCGGCCGTCCTGGATCAGCTTTTCGAGGGCAATACGCGCCACTTCGCGCCGCACCGGATCGTAGCCGGAAAGGACAACGGATTCGGGCGTGTCGTCAATTATCAGATCGATACCGGTGAGCGTTTCCAGCGCGCGGATATTGCGGCCTTCGCGCCCGATTATCCGACCCTTCATATCGTCGTTCGGGATCTGGACAACGGAAATCGTTGCCTCCGACACGTAATCCGCGGCACAACGCTGTATCGCCGTGGACAATATATCTCTCGCCCGGTCAACGGACTCGTTCTTGAGCTTGGTCTCGTACTCTTTGATTAGGGCGACCTTCTCGCGCTCAAGGTCATTTTCCATATTGGTGAGCAGCAGCGCCTTCGCTTCGTCCCGGCTCATGCCGGCGACTCTTTCCAGCTCGTCTATCTGCCGCTTCAAGGTCTCTTTCACTGCTTCCTCGCTCTTTGCGAGTTCGGCAGTCCTGTCATTCAACGCCAGTTCGCGCTGATCCTGGATCTCGAGCTTTTTGTCAAGGCTCTCCTCCTTCTGGATCAACCGGCGTTCGTTTCTCTGGATCTCGTTGCGTCTCTCTTTGATTTCTCTTTCCAGGTCAATGCGGCTCTTGTGGATCTCCTCTTTTGCCGCCAGCAGGAACTCCCGCTTTTTGCCCTCGCCTTCCTTGGCCGCTTCGGATATGATCCGCTTGGCCTCGGTATCGGCATCCCCGATTATTTTATCGGACTCGGCTTTGGTAGTCACGCAGCCTTCTTCGTATGCTTTCGCCCACGTTCTCTTGTAGATGATGATGCATATCACAGCCGCGATAATGATCAAAGGAAGCGCTGTTACTAGAACTATTAAGAACTCTTTCATAACAAACACCTCTTATTTAGTTGTCAAAGTACTATCCATATCTATCAGAGTGCATAAGCGCACCGACAAGAATGCATAAACTTATACAGTTTTGCATTGTACCACAGCGCCGGGGCGATGTCAACGACCCCGGCGCCGGTTTTGCGCGTCTGGCGCAGATATTTAACTAATTATTAAGCATTATTTAACTGTATCGGGGCTTTATGCCGCGTAGATCTCTATCTCGGCGACCTGGCACAGGAAACCGTCGGCTGTTGAGGGCACGCTGTACAGCTTGGTGGCGAGGAATTGTACATAGCGGCAGTTGACCGCGTCGAATTCGAATGTGAAGGGCGTATCGTCCTTGTCCGCGGCGCGGGTGTTGTCATTGACCTCGCCTACCGTGGTGTATTCATTGCCGTCGGCGGAGACCATGACTTTGAAGGACTCCGGGAAGTGGTTGCCTCCTACGACAGGGTAAACGATGATCTTGTTGACCGCCGTGTTCTGCGCGAGTGTGAAGATCACCCATTCTTCCTGCTCCGGGTCGGTGGTGTTCACGCCTACCGCGGTGGTCCAGCCCACGCTGGGGTCGTCGGGGTCGGGATCGTAGAAGCGGCCGTCGTTGATGTATTCGGGCGCCCAGCCCCACTGTACGTGGACGGATCCGGTGGTGGACGACACTTCTACGTCGGCGCTGAGGGCAACGTTGGTGCCGCTGGCGGGGGGCTCTTTAGTGGGTTTTTCGGTGGGTGCTTCAGTGGGCGCTTCGGTAGGCGCTTCGGTGGGCAATTCGGTGGGCAATTCGGTGGGTATTTCTGCAGGCGTATCGGTCGCGGGCACCTTTGTAGGAGTCTCCTTATTTCCGGCCGAGCAGGCGGACAACGCAAGCGCCGCCGCGATTATAACGATCATCAGTACCGCAGCAAGCGGGATCTTGTTTTTATTCATAATGCAATTTCCTCCGTTGTTATTGCGGAACGGCAGCGGCCGCCCCGTACAACAATTATACTATCTGCGCGCGGGTCCCGTCAAGGTTGTAAAACGCCGGAAATAGTTATATAATCAGGGCATCTGAATTGACGGTCCTGCACCGTCAAATGACGCGGAGGTAATATAAAATGAGTAAAAAGATATTGAATGCTGCCCGGAGAGTTGTCCTGACCGCGGCGGCTGCGGCAATAACGTTGACCGGAGCCGGATGCAGACAGCCCGCACAAAAGTCCGAAAGCGGACCGGAAAGCTGGCAGGCGGACGCGGCGGCGCTGGAGGAAGCGAACCGGATCGCCAATAAAAACGAGCTGCTGATCGGCTGCTGGATCCCGCCTCATCCGCATCAGACGAAGACCCCCGAGACCGCCGAGGCGCGGATGGCGGAACTGGCGGCTTCGGGCATAAACTGCGTTTCCACGCACCACAGCAATATGTCGAATATCAAATATCTCACGCGCCTGAACGACGCCGCGGTCAAGTACGGCGTGAAGATCATCATCGAACTGGGCACGGATCTCAGCAAGAGCGGCATCAGGGCCAATCTGCGGATCGTCGAAAAAACGAAGGATCTGGAAGCGGTCATCGGATACAACCTTTACGACGAGCCGCTGCCTTCGCTTGCCCCCGCGCTGGCCGACGAGTTCCGTCAGATACGCGAATTGACCGGCGACAGCAAGCTCCTGCTTATAAATATGCTGCCCAACTACGGCAACGCCGCCGACATGGCGCCGGAGATCAAGGAAGGCCTCACATGGTATCAGACGTACCTGGAGTCGTTTATGGACACGGGTACGGACGTGCTGTCTTTCGATTTCTACCCCTTCTCTGCGGATGCCAAGGGTGATCAGGGCCGCCTGCGCAAAATGATGGAAAATCTGTCTGACCTGGTCGTGACCGCGAAAAAGCACGGCATCCCCGCGTGGGGCTTCATGCAGGATTCGTCCTGGCAAGGCATGCGCGCGCCCAACGCCGAGGAGCTTTTGCTGCTGTCGCATCTGCACCTGATATTCGGGCTCGAGAGCTATTCGTATTTCCTGTACGCCGAGGTCTCCAACGACCGCGAAGGCAGTTTCGTGGGCATGCTTACCTGGGACAACACGCTGACCGAAGTTTACGACCGCGTCAAGGCCAACAATGAACGCATGCGGACAATGGGCTACCGCTGCCTCTCTTATTCTCTGAAAGGGTTCCTCACGGACAACCTCCGCACCAAAGGCTACGCGGCCGCCCTCGATCCTTCGCTGAATTTGAACACGGGGACAGACCCGGTGTTTAAAATCGAGGCAGACCGGGAGACGCTGACGGGCGTGTTCGAGGGGCGGAGCGCGGCGGAAAACGAAGCGAAAGGATTCGCGTCCGACATTGCCGATACCGCCCTTTACGTGCTGAATTATGACGCCGCGGAGTCCGACACGGTCAATATAAAGTTTAAAGAATTGACGCCCTACACCGTCTGGGGTCCGGACGGCATCGAGGCAATGGGCGAAGGGTACGAACTGCGCCTCACGATACCGGCGTACGACGCG
>CACZOW010000172.1 GCA_902782885.1 uncultured Ruminococcus sp.
TCTGTACCGGGAGAGCATGCGGCACACCAGTTTGCCTATCGTTCCCAGCCCGATGATGCCGACTTTGAGGCCGTAATTGCCCTTCGGTGCGGTCCGGGCGCCGGTAAAAACGTCGAAATACCGTTTGCCGCACAGCACGATCTGCGATACGGTGAATTCCGCCACCGGCACGCCGTTGGCCTGCCACGCGGAAAACACCCGGACGCCCTCCGCCAGGAACGGCGCCGCAAAACCCTGTACCGAGCCCGCGCCGTAAAAGATATATTTCAGGTTCGGGTACGTTTTGCGCACCTGCTCCCGGGGGCAATACGGCATTCCCCACGTCGTAAAGATCGCCTCCGCGTCCGTGCCGCCGAAGGGCGCAAACGCCGGTTCTTCTCCGGTCAGCGCGGCGATCTTCCCCGCCGTTTCTTCCGTGTACACGCGGTGCACCACGTCGCCGCCCATGATTATCGCTTTCAAATCTGTTTTTCCTCCCGAAACGTTATTTTTCGTAAGGTGAAAGTTCCGATTCTCCGACCCCCGCCACGCCGTAGAGCGCGCAGTGACCGTCCGCCTCAAATACCGCGTCCGAACGCATAAAGCACCGGTACCAGGGGCGTTCGTACGGATTGCCTTTGCCGTCGCACCAGGTGACGTCAACGTTGTATATCCCACTGTCCAGTTTGACCATGTTCCAGGTGTGGCCGGCACCTTCGGGCAGACCGTCGCGGTACGCGCACCACAGGCCGGCTTCGCGGCACAGCAGATAGTACGCGGCGGTGTATCCCTCGCAGACCGCTTTACCGCAGACCAACGCTCCGAACGCGGAGAAACAATTGGCAGGCCGGTCGTCGTACATGACCTTTTCGCTCAGCACCGCCGCCAGGTAGTAGTAACGGTCGTACGCGGTAAGGCCTTCCGGCATGAAGCGCACAACGCGCTTGACCACACGGTCCAGCAGTTCGGCCCCGTGCAGCACTTCCTCCATCGTCACCGCTCCGGATGCCACCGAAGAATCCATGAACCTGTACGGATCGTAGAAAAAGCCGAATACATTGCGCATATGCGACGAGTTGTAATCGCCTGAAATGTACGATTCGCCGTTGGTGCCGTAGTATGAACTCAGGCCGGGCTCGCAGTACTGGAGCGGTTCATATATCGCAAAATACGCATCGACCAGCTCGTGTTCGCGCTTGCCCGCATATTCTTTTGCCAGCGCGTCGTACTCCTGCTCGCCCACCGTGAGAGCCTCTCCCCGTTTGCCCGCCTCCACGAAACGGCGGTACAGTTCGCGGTCCGCACTGTTCAGTTTGGCAATATACCCGTTGGCGTCTTCATCGAACGGATGGACGGTGTACGAATGGCGGCTGTCCTTCATCACGCTCACATACGCGAGCGCGCGGGCAATAGCGGGATCAATGATCTCCGAGGCCTCCCGCTCCAGGTCGTCCGGGAATTCTTCCGGCGGCAACGTATACTCCGGTATATCCGGCACAAAGTCAAACGGGGCCGCCGGTGCGGTCGCGGCCGGCGTCGCCTGCGGGCCGGGCGATACGGTACGATCGGGCGGCAGCGTCTCGGTCAAATGGGATATAATATCCGTGAGCAGCGCACAGCCGGAAAACAGCATTGCAGCCGCCAGCGCCAGCGCGATCACATTTGCCCTTTGCCATTTAACTGGCCATTTGCCCTTTGCCATTTGCCATTTAATTTGCCATTTGCCATTTGCCATTTGCCCTTTGCCATTTACTTGTACATAGGTCCGTACGCGGCGCACGCCCGGAAGTCCTGCCCTTCCTTGTCCATGCCGAAGGCGTTCCAGGACGCGGGGCGGTAAATGTCGGCGGCGTCAACGTTGTGCATGCACACCGGTATGCGCAGCATCGAGCACAGTGTGATCACGTCCGCGCCGATGTGGCCGTAGCTGATCGCGCCGTGGTTGGCGCCCCAGTTGTTCATCACGTCGTATGCCGACGCGAATGCGTTGCCGCTGAGGTCGCTGCGCCCGTTGCAGCGCGGCACGAACCAGGTGCACGGCCAGGTGTAGTCGGTCCGCTTCCATAGTATGTCGGATACTTCGTCCGGAAGCGCGACCGTCCAGCCTTCGGCGATCTGCATAACCGGGCCGAGGCCTTTGACGAGGTTCAGGCGCATCATCGTGGCAGGCATTTCGGCGCGGGTCAAAAACCGGGACGAGAAGCCGCCGCCGCGGAAATATCCTTTGTCCGCCGCGTTCCAGGTGGTGGCGCGCAGGCAGGCGTCAATATCTTTATCCGTCATTTCCCAGAAAGGTTTGATAATGCCGTTGCCGCTCGCGTCCTTCGCCTCGCCGCACGCGTCCAGGCACGCCGCGCCGGAGTTGATCAGGTGAATGAAGCCGCCGTTTTCTTTAGCCACGCCTTCCAGTTCATAACCGGCCGCGCGTTTGACCGCCTCGGGGCTCCAGAAAGTGCGCACGTCCGCGAAGATCTGCGCACGTCCGGTGAGCAGTTTGCCGAACAGCATGCACACGCCGTTGAGCGTGTCGTTTTCCGTGGCCAGAATGTAGGGCTCGCGCGCGCCGTTCCAGTCGAAGGAGGAGTTCATCAGCGCTTCCGCGAAGTCGCCGTTGGGATAGAAATCCGTCCACTGGCGCTGGCCCTGGAAACCGGCGGCAATGGCGTTGTGCCCCACTTTCTCCTCCTCGCAGCCCGCGGGCAGCTTCGGATTGCCGTTCATCAGGTCCTTCATGATGCACATCATTTTGACCACGAATTCCCAGCTTTCGGCCTTCTTTGCGGCAGATTCGCGAATGAATTCGGGGTTTTTATCAAAACCTTCGGGGCAGCGGGCTTTTGTCCACGCCAGTGCGCGCTCGTACTCGTCATGATCGTAGATGCCTTCGGTCATGCGGCGGATCAGTTCCACTTCGTCCACCGATTCGACACGCATTCCCAGATATTCTTCGAAGAAGGAGGTGTCGATTATCGAGCCCGCGATGCCCATCGTGATCGAACCGATCTGCAGGTAGCTCTTGCCGCGCATCGTGCACACCGCCACCGCCGCGCGGGCAAATCTGAGTATTTTAGTCTGCACGTCCGCCGGGATCGAGGTGTCGTCCGCGTCGCATACGTCGTGGCCGTAAATGCCGAACGCAGGCAATCCTTTCTGCGCGTGCGATGCCAGCACCGACGCCAGATATACCGCGCCGGGCCGTTCCGTGCCGTTGAAGCCCCATACTGCCTTCACGGTCAACGGATCCATATCCATCGTCTCGCTGCCGTAGCACCAGCAGGGCGTCACGGTCAACGTGATCCCCACGCCCGCTTTTTTAAACTTTTCGGCGCACGCGGCGCTTTCCGCCACCCGCCCGATGGTAGTGTCGGCAATTATTACTTTCACCGGTTCACCGTTGGTATACCGCAGGTTAGAGCTGATCAGTTCCGCGGCCGCTTTCGCCATATTCATCGTCTGGTCTTCCAGACTTTCCCGCACTTTCAGCGGTCCTCTTCTGCCGTCAATGGTCGGTCTGATCCCGATGACCGGATAGTCTCCAATTAATCTCGATGCTGCCATAAATGTTCCTCCGTTCAGATATTGTGCCGCGCTGCGCGCTGAATTTTCTGTGTTATATTCTACCGCAATATTGATAAAA